>JAZRCS010000109.1:0-1571 GCA_045659885.1 Christensenellaceae bacterium | reverse complement strand
ATATGCCTATTTTTGATTTACACGCAGATAGTTTAGTAAAAGCGTTTGATAATGGCTATTCTTTAAAAGATAGCCCTAAATTGCAAGTTAATTTAGATAAAATTATTTGTCAAAAATATTTTTGTCAATGTTTTGCGATTTTTGTAAACGATAATATAGAAAAACCGTTTGAGTATTATAAAAAAGTCGTTAATTATTATAAACAATATATAAATAATAGAAAAATAAATCAAATTAGCCAAAATAACGGTTTTAAAAGCAATAAAATTAACACAGTTTTAACTGTTGAAAACGCTGTCGTTTTAGATAACGACTTATCTAAAATAGACGACTTGCAAAATGACGGCGTTAAAATGGTAACGCTTGTATGGAATAACGAAAATTTGTTAGCCTACAGCCACAAAGACGGCGAAAAAGGTTTAAAGCCTTTTGGGTACGAGTGCATAGAAATGTTTAATCAAAAGGGAATAATCGTTGACTTGTCGCATATATCTAAAAAAGGATTTAACGACGCGTGTTTGTTTAGCAAAAAACCAGTTGTTGCAAGTCATAGTAACAGTAAAAGCATTTGTAATCATAGTAGAAATTTAACTGACGAAAATTTAAAGTTGCTTGCTAAAAATGGTGGCGTCGTCGGGGTTAATTTTTATCCGTCGTTTATAAGTTTGTCTAATAATAATCGTTTAAAAGCGCTACTTTTACACGTAAAACAAATAGTAAAGGTTGCAGGTATTGACAGCGTTGCAATCGGTAGCGATTTTGACGGAATTGATAAAACTTGTATAATAGACGAACCGAGAAAAATACAGTATTTTTTAGAGTATTTAAATAAAAACGGCTTTTCAAGTAGTGAAATAGATAAAATATCATATAAAAACGCGTTAAGGGTTTTTAATGAAAACGGCATTAAGTAAGACAAAATTATTCAAAAAGAGTTAAAAGTTAACGCTATAAATAACAGAAAAATTATTAAAACGCAAAAAAGTTTAATTTAGCAAGTAAAAATAGTTGACAAAAACGCAATAATTATGTATTATAATCAAGCATTAGTCGACGCGGAGTAGAGCAGCTTGGTAGCTCGTCGGGCTCATAACCCGGAGGTCGCGAGGTTCAAATCCCGCCTCCGCAACCAATAAAATAAAGGCAATCCAAAAGGGTTGCCTTTATTTTATTGCATTAAAGAGTTTGTGTGGGATTTGAACGGGTGGGAAACCGCAAGCCTCAAGCTGATACTTTATCTTGCTTGCGGTCAAACAATTGATAATTGTTTGCCACACCGAGCCCGTGCCGAACTATGTTCGGGCAAATCCCACCCCCGCAACCAATAAAAAAAGAACAACCACACGGTTGTTCTTTTTTTATTTATTTACGAAAGCGAGGTTTGTAAGTTTGTGACTTTCGTTATCTATGAGCCTGCTTTCGCTAAAGAAAACTTAAATTAAAACTAAAAGAATATAGGCGAAAGGGGAACTGCTTTGCCGTAGGCAATGCCTTGGTGCGTTGCACCAAATAACCCGGAGGTCGTAATCATATAACAAAAATCAACTATGATTTTAGAGCCCGTGCCGAAC
>JAZRCS010000108.1:0-2535 GCA_045659885.1 Christensenellaceae bacterium | reverse complement strand
TGCTTGAACAGTTAAATCTGCTCTGTCCCTTGTTACCGTTACTACTCGAAAAGCTTTCATAGTATTTCTCCTTTGCTTTTTGGCATTTCATATTCACAGCAAGGACCTTTCGGTTCGGTACGGAAGGTGCACGCTTGCCGTGTACCTTCTTAATAGGTTTTCTATATAAATGAACTATTTTGTCAAGGCGTACCGTAGGTTGAGACCGAATTTTGTTTTATACTTAAAGGCAAAATATCGGAGAGTCAGTGTAGTAAATAAGACTACTGTATTTATTTAACTGCACACACCTTTACAAAATAGTTTATTTATGTTACTAATAAAGAATACTTTAGACTATACTATCAAATAACATTTTTTTATTTGCCCACCCTTTCTGCTACGTATAATTAGGTCAAAGGGTTGGGTCGGGTTTAGCGAACTACTTGCTAATTATATTTAATTCTGCTCTTAAGTTTAACGTAGAATTATAAAAATCTAAGTGCTGTTTTGCCGTAAAATAGTTTGTAAATTCTAACGTATTAATTACAATGTTAGTTTTTCTATTTATTATTTTTAGTTCATAAATTAGTTTTAATTTAGGTTTCATTTTTTTGTGTCGATTTTATGTTTTATAACGTAATCTTTTGAAATGTCATTATTTTCGGTGTGCCAGTGTTCTTTAAACGATTGATTAAATCGTATTTCTTCAATACAACTGGTTAAACAGTTTTCACATATAAAGTAATTATCGTAACAGCCTTTAAAACGATAATCAATATCATCTAAATACATTTTTTCACCACACTCGTTACAAGTTTTTTTCTGTCTATCTTTTAACGCTTGAAATTCGTAGTAGTTCATCTTATTCCTCCTTAATAAACCTGTCAGTAAAAACTATATATCCAGGCATTTGTTTGTAATGTGTTATATATTCAATTCTATAAAGTCTATCTTCATAAACTTTATTTAATATTTCATCTTCTATAATTATATATTTAACAAAATCACCAACCTTAAAATTTCTATCATTTACACGGATTTCAAATGGTTTTATTCCGTTTAATTTTGAATGAGCATATTCTCGTTGTAGTTTTAGAACGTGAACTTTGCTTATGTCGGTAATTTTTTTGACAAATGATTTATAAAAAGATAATTTTATTATTCCATTTACTATATATCTTTCAGTTAGGAATTCTCTTTCCAAAAAACCTATTACTGTATTGCCATCTTTAAATTCTATTTGTACTTTTTTATTTAGTAATTTATTAAGTTTTTTACTGTTGTGTGTTCTAGGTTTTTTCGCTTTTGGATTTACGCCAAAATAATATTGGTTTTTCATAATTACTCCTTTATCTCAACACCGAATTCTTCTTTAAGCCATTTTATAAATACATTAAAAGCAAAATCTGCTGATACATATTTATAATAAAATTCATCGCATTTGTTTAAAATCTTCTCTGCAGTTTCTTTATTTTGTTGTTTTTTAATGTCGTTCATTATTTCTTCTTTCAAAATTTCTTTCATTACTATTCTCCTTTGCCGTTTTTACGGACTTAAAATTTTAAAACCCGTCCAAGTGACCTTTCGTTAGGAAGGTGCACGCGTGCCGTGTACCTTCTTATTAGCTTTCACATACAAGCGACAAAGTGCAATTGTCAAGACAAAGTACAAAAGTTTTTTTAATTTTTTTAAAATAAAAAATTTAAAAATTAATCGGCTTGCAAGACGGGCTATTAAAGTTTTTTACGACTCTTTACAATAAACGCGCTTGTATTACCAAAAATATAAAAACATTCTTATTAAATCGTAATATTGAAATAAAGAAAGTGGGTGTTTAGCGCGGTATAGCGCAAACCCCACTTCTTTCAATTTAGGTTATTATATTCTAGGGTATGGACTTACTACGTAAGGGGGATTGACAAAAGTTTTTACTTTATGCTATACTACTAAACGAAGGGGGTTAAAGTTCCTTTTCTATGAGTAGTATTACATATACTATTTGTAGTGTTATGAGTATTATTTGAAGTTGTGTCATAACGCTTTAACCTCCTTTTCTTTCTTTGCAAGCATAAGGTAAATGTTTGTCAAAGGGGCTTATTTAAGATTGCGCAAGCAGTCTTTTATTTTTTGCGTAGAGTGTGCGTAAAAATTTTATATAAAAACACTCAAAGGGTTTAATACAATGGCTAAAAATTTTAAACATTTAACAAAGACTCAACGTATATCGTTGGAGTCTTATTTAAAAATAAAAATTCCTATTAAACAAATTGCCGAATTGTTAGGCGTTAATTATTCCACAGTTTACCGTGAAATTAAGCGTGGTGAATATATTTGTACAGAAAAAGTTTATGACGAATATGGTTTTAAAAAATTTAAAAAAGCTAAACGCTACAGCCCTGATATTGCGCAACAGCGTTATGAAAAAAACTTAAAAGATAAAGGTGCTGATATTAAACTTGGCAACGATTATGAACTTGCAGAATATATTGAACGAAAAATTGTAGATGAAAAATTATCTCCGTTAGCAGTTCTCGGTGAAATTAAATTTAAAAA
>JAZRCS010000107.1:0-6637 GCA_045659885.1 Christensenellaceae bacterium | reverse complement strand
TCGGGAAGATTTCGCTATAGAATAAACGGCGATAAAGTTGCCGACTATCCATCAGGTAGATACGTTTATGATATCGGCAATAATTACGTTAAAGAATTTCCATCGGGAAGATATTTACTTTCTATTAGTAACGGGCAAGTAAGAATTTATAATAGTGGTTTTATTATAGCGTCTTATGATAATTCGTATATAAAAGATTTTCGTACAGGTAGATATCTTTATAAAATA
This sequence comes from Christensenellaceae bacterium, assembly GCA_045659885.1. Lineage (GTDB taxonomy): Bacteria > Bacillota > Clostridia > Christensenellales > Borkfalkiaceae > HGM11412. The sequence continues at coordinate 6,409 of JAZRCS010000107.1, read as the reverse complement.
GACGGGTTTTTATCTGGTAGAGAAATGGTCGCACTTCTTGCTATTTTGTTTGCTATTTAACGTTTTTGTCATTTAAAAACAAATTAAAAACACACTGTTCTTTTTAGAATAGTGTGTTTTTTAGTTATTGATTATTTTTATTTCGTACCAAAGATACGGTCGCCAGCATCGCCTAAACCTGGTAAAATGTAGCCGTGTTCGTTAAGACAACGGTCAAGCGTTGCAATAAAGATTTGTACGTCTGGATGAGCGTTTACAACCTTTTCAACACCTTCTGGCGCAGCGATAATAGATAATAATTTTATCTTTTTACAACCACGCTTTTTAAGCATTTTTATTGCGTCGGCTGCGCTACCACCCGTTGCAAGCATAGGGTCTACTACCATAACTACCTTTTCTTCAATATCAACGGGAAGTTTACAATAATATTCTTGAGGTTCTAAAGTTTCTTCGTTACGATATAATCCTATATGCCCTACCTTTGCCGAAGGGAATAACGAAAGTATACCGTCAACCATACCAAGTCCTGCACGAAGAATAGGTACTATTGCTATTGAATTTTCTTTTACTACCGTTTGTTTTACAGTTTCAAGTGGCGTTTCAACCATTATTTCTTGTGTTGGAACTTCCTTAAAACTTTCATAAGCCATAAGCATAGCAATTTCTTTGATAATTTCACGGAATTGCTTTGTGTTTGTTTCTTTATTCCTTATTATTGCAAGTTTATGCCTAATAAGTGGATGGTCTAAAATAAATACGTTTTTATTTTCCATATTTTTTATAATCCTTAATTATTCTTGTACTTCTGTAGTTGCAACTTCTTGGTCTTTTTTGCTTGCTTTTGAAGTTAAAAGATTTGTAAGAATACCTAAAATAAGTGAACAAGCAACCGACGTAATTGTAACTGCGCCGATATTTAATACCATTCCACCAACGCCCGAAATTAAAATTACAGACACTGTAAAGAGATTGTAGTTTTTGTTAAGGTCAACTTTTTGAATCATTTTTAAGCCCGATACTGCAATAAAGCCGTAAAGTGCTACGCAAACACCACCCATTACACAAGATGGAATTGTTGCAAGTAAAGTCATAAATGGAGCGAAAAACGCTGAAACGATACAAATTATTGCCGCCGTTAAAATAGATACTACCGACGCGTTACCTGAAATTGCAACACAGCCAACTGATTCGCCGTAAGTAGTGTTAGGACAAGCACCGAATAAAGCACCTGCCATTGAGCCTACGCCGTCACCAAGTAACGTTTTATGAAGACCTGGGTCTTCCGTAAGGTCTGTTCCTATAATAGAAGATATGTTTTTGTGGTCGGCAAGATGTTCTGCAAATACTACGAAAGCAACGGGAATATATGCAACTGCAACCGTGCCAACGTAAGGTAACGATATATCTTTAAATCCACCAAACGCTTTTACAAAAGTAAAGTCAGGAAGCCACGCCATATTTTCAAAAAGAGCAAAGTTTATAATAGTAAGTGATGGATTTTCGGTAATTAAACCTATAACGGTAAATATTGCAGCAAGTGCGTAACCTGCGCCTATACCTATAATAAACGGTATAATTTTTACCATTTTTTTGCCGTAAACCGAGCAAATAATAACGGTAGCAAGCGTAACTAAACCACAAAGTAAGCAAAGCCAAGTGTTTGCTGTAGGTTCAAAGTTTACAACTTCAACAATTTTTGGGACACCTTCTTTCATTTCAATAACTAAATCAGTAACTGCTTTAGTAACGCTACCTTTAGACAAGTCGCCAACTGCATTACCTGCAAGTGATAAACCTATAATTGTAACAGTAGGTCCTATAACTGCCGTAGGCATAATTTTATTTATCCAGCCAACACCAACAAATTTAACAACTATTGCGATAACAACGTAAACTAAACCTGCTAAAATTGCACCGATAATTAAACCTAAGTAACCTGCAGAAGCACTTGTAGCACCTGCAAACGCTGCACACATTGAACCGATAAACGCAAACGACGAGCCTAAAAATACAGGGCTTTTAAACTTTGTAAATAATAAGTATACAATAGTTCCTACACCTGCGCCAAAAAGAGCCGCCGATTGTGAAAGTTCTGCGCCTGTTGACCCGTTAATAATAACCGGAACAACGATTGTTGCTGCTAAAATAGCCAAAACTTGTTGTAAAGCAAACAAGATTGTTTTAAAAAATCCTGGTTTGTCCTTTACACCGTAAATCAAATTAACACTTTTCATTTGTTTTACTCCTTATATTTTAATAATAAAAAATGAAGTAAAAAAACTTCATTAAATACTAAGTTAAATTATTTAGAGCCTACGAAAGGGGTACTGCTACAGCCGATAGCATTATAAATACTAAACGTTTGCATATTTCTCCCCCTTTTTTTGAGTATATAATTATTATACCAAACATATTTTTAAAAATCAATGCTCTTTTAAAATTTTGTTTTGATAAACATTTTTTAATACGTTTATTTCGTTTTATCCCAGCATTTTTTCGTTTACTTGATTTTTTTAATGTTTTGTGCTATACTTTAATCTAACCTTAAATAAAACTTAAACGGGAACTCAAATAAAATTATTTGAATAAATTACAAATGGAAAAAAATTATCATAAAGAGTTTAAAAATAGAAAAATTAAAAAACCAAATCAGTTTATTGCAAAAATTGTTCAATTTGCTTTTAAAAACATTTGTAAAAAACGCAACGTCGAGTTTGTTTATACTGAAGAGTTTTTAAAATTAAAAGACAGTCAAGCAGTATATCTATGTCAACACAAATCTGCGCTTGACTATATTTACTTGTTTGCAGGAATTAAAAACTTAAACGTTAACGTTTTATGTGGTTATCAAAACGTTTTTCAAAAAAATATATTTAAATTACTTAAAAGTTTAGGCGTAATTGCAAAAATGTTATATCAACCCGATATGCAAGCAACGGCACAAATGTTACAAGCAGTTAAAAACGGTAGCAGTTTAGCAATATTCCCTGAAGGCATTCAATCAACTTCGGGCTCTACTCACCCTATTAACCCTGCAACAAAAAATTTTATTAAAAAGGTTAGATTACCAGTTATTTTAGTTTCTTTTAAGGGTGCTTATTTTTCACGAACACGTTATTCTGCCGACGTTAAAATAGGTAAAATAACCGTAACTTTTGATAAATTGTTTAGTAGTGAAGATTGTAAAAATCTTTCTCAAGAAGAATTGCACGATACCCTTTTACAAAAGTTTAAATATAACGAATTTGACGAATTTAGGGGTGAAAAAGTTGCTTTTCGTGGTAAAAAACCTAATATTTACGGTTTAGATAATATTTTGTTTAAGTGTCCTAATTGTAATAGTGAATATTCTTTTTCAACTAATAACGACCAAATGACTTGTGAAAGTTGTGGCTTTTCTATTAAAATGGACGAGTTTTACGATATTAGTAGCGTTAACGGAACTTTACCTTTTAATAATATTGACGAGTGGTACAAATGGCAAAGAAAAGTTATTCAAAAAGAAATTTTAGACGATAACTACCGTATTTCAACTAAAGTTAAAATCGGCAACGTAAACGTTAAAAAGTTAGATAATCATTATTCTATACTAAACCACGGCGAAGGCGTATTGACCTTAACGAATAAAGGTCTTACCTACGAAGGTGATTTTGACGGCGAAAAAGTTAATATGTTTTTTGAGCCACAGCAAGTTTACTCGTTAACAATGTCGTTAAAATATGATTTAGATTTATATTATAAAGGCAAATATTTCAACTTTAAACTTTTAGAAAACGAAAAACAAGTTGCAAAATGGATGGTCGTTGCAGAAGAAATTCATAACTTATACGACGACAAATGGAAAGTAGTTAGTGACGAGGTGTACAATCGTGAACAGTAAAAAAGAAAAAGCAATAATTATTACAATGTTTTCTGTTTTAACCGTACTTGTAATCTTTTCAATTTTTAACTGGGACACTATCGTTTATTTATTTAAACAAGTTTCGTCGGGTACGGTGGTCGTTAAAGAATACGTGTTATCGCTTGGTATAACGGGTGTTATTGCTATGTCAATCGTAATGATAGTTTGTTTCTTTTTTCCTTTTATCTCACCCGTACCTATACAACTAACGTCTGCTATTAGTTACGGGCTTTGGTTTGCTCTTTGTCACGTAACGTTATCGGTTTTTATAGCAAGTCAATTAGCCTTTTTGTTTTCTAAAACTTCTTTATTCTTAAGTTCGAAAAAAAGACGAGAAGAACACCTTTTGATGGAAGAAAAAATTAAAAACAGTAAAAGAAGCATTTTTTACTTTTTGTTTTTAGCATATTTAGCCCCTTTCGTTCCTTTTTTAGTAATTCATATGGTTGCAGCAAATAGTGGTATGAAATGGTGGAAATACGCTTTAGTAACTTTACTTGGTCCTATACCAGATATTATAGTTACCCTTTGGGCTGGCGTTAAAATAACATCGTCGTCAACACCTATTATTTCTTATATTATTTTATTGGTAATAATTGTAATAGTTGTATTGTCAATGATTTATAAAAACAAATTAGTCGATTTAATTTTTACACCTAAGGAGAAAACTAAAGATGAGTAATACAGAAAAAGAGTTAAACTCAGACCTAAAATTTGGGCTAAAAAGTTTTATAACTATATGCGCAATTTTATTTAGCATAATGGTTATTGTAGGAATTTTAACTTTTGTAATTCCTGCTGGCGAGTATTTAATTGATAAAGAAGGAAAAGTTATTCCAAACTCATTTTCTTTTATTGAAAGCGCAACAAGATTACCCGTTTGGCGTTGGCTTACTGCCCCTATTGAGGCTCTTTTGTTTGGCGAAGGCAACTTTAACGTTATTCAAATAATTGCAGTTTTATTAGTTTTAGGTGGCACTTTTAAAGTGCTTGACAAAGCAGGTTTATTAGTTGCCGTCGTTCACGTAGTAGTTGATAAGTTTTACGAAAAAAGATATCTTTTAATTTGGATTATCACTTTACTTATGATGCTACTTGCGTCGTGCTTTGGTCTTCAAGAAGAACTTTTAATATTGTTCCCCATTTTGCTTGCTCTTTCAAAAGCAATGGGTTGGAGCAAAGAACAAGCAGTTAGTTTAATTTTAATTACTTCGGGCGTTGGTTTTACTGCTGCAACCTTTAATCCGTTTACCGTCGGCGTTGCATCAAGTCTTGCAAAAGTAACCGTTTTAGACGGTCTTTGGTATCGTTTTTTTATTTTGGTCGTTTTATATTTCGTTACTTGTTTGTACTTGACTTGTATGGCAAAAAAAGACGAAAAAAGAAAATTAAACGATACTGTCGACCAAACTTTTGAACGTTTAACCGACGAGCAAAAATTAGAATATTCTAAAAAAGTAAAAATGGTGTCGGCATTATTTTTGTCTGCGCTACTTGTTATCGTTATTTTTTCAATAATACCATTTTTAGCCGATTTAGGCATAGGTATGGTCGTTATGGCGCTTACTTTCGTTGTTGGAACGTTTATAATAGGTAAAAAATCTTTAGGCTCTATTAAAGAAACTTTTAAAGCTTTTTTTACAGGCGCAAAAGATTTATCGCCGTCAATAATTATAATATTACTTGCTTTTAGCGTTAAATATATTGCCGAAAGTGGAAATATATTACATACGGCATTTTATTACTGCTATAATTTTATGAGTAAACAATCGCCTTACGTTTCGGTTATATTGTTATACTTGATAATATTAGTGTTTGAATTTTTTATTCCTGGCTCGCTTGCAAAGGCGTTATTATTAATTCCACTTTTAACGTTATCGCCACTACCTGGAATAAGTACTAATATTATAATTATAGCCTTTTTATTCGGCGACGGTTATACAAACGTTTTATACCCAACTTGTGGCACTCTCGTTGTCGGTTTAAGTTTAGCAAACGTAAGTTTTGTTAGTTGGCTTAAACGAACGGGGCTTTTCCAAATATTGCTTTTTGTAATTTCAGTTACTTTCTTATTGTTTGCAGTTTATATAGGGCTTTAATTTTAAGAAAAAAATTGCACGCTATACTAACCGTATAGCGTGCTTTGTTTTAATCGTCGTAATTATTAAGTTCTTTCATTTCGTTTAATACGTCGTTTGCATCAAGCCCGATAGGAATTATTATGCAGTTCCCGCAAGCAAGACCTGCCTTTTTTAATTGAACGTAAATTTCTTCAGCCGTGCCGTCTTCTTCTATATCGGCAACAATGCCTTGTAACGTATTGTTTTCTTTATAATATTCAACTAATTTTTTAGTTGACTTAAACTCTATAACGGTAACTATCGTTGTGTTTAAAAGTTCAATCCCCGAAAGAGAATCTTTGTTTGTGAACACGTAAACTTTTGCTACTCTTTCATCTTTTTTTGCTTGCTCTGAATAATCGCTTTCTTCGTTTTGAATTAACGCGTA
>JAZRCS010000106.1:0-4395 GCA_045659885.1 Christensenellaceae bacterium | reverse complement strand
GTCGTGCTATCGGCAACGCTTTTTCTTGGTTTAGAATAAGTGGTTGAATACGAACTTCTTCTTGGTCTATAACTATAATAGCCAAACTCAACGAACGGAATACTTTTACAAATAATCATAATTACGACTAACGCTCCAACCGAAAGTGTCGGTAAAAGCCAACTTACTTGTGCTTGAAGTCCAGGGAAAACGCTAAATATTATAGATAAAGCAATACCTAAAACTGTGCCACCACCAAGGCTAAATGGAACGGTAAGCCAAAGGTGTTCTTCGGTAAATTCTTCGCTAAGCGACGCCTTGAAACCGAAATACAACGAAACAAATGGAGTCATTGTAGTTGTTAAAATTAAAACGTCCATAAATTCGTTGCCACTAAATAATACGTAAGTTCCATTAACTTTAGGTGAAATAAGAGTGCATTGAAGTATAATTGCTATAATCAATCCTGCTAAATATAAAAGCAATTTAAAAACTATACCAACAACGTTGTTTAAAATTTCAATATTTAATAAGTCGCAAATAAACCAGTTTGAAACTGCGATAACCGTGCTTGCAACAATAGCAATACCTATAGTATTAGTAAGGGTATTATCTTTGTCAAATAGTCCACCAAAAATACTTTGCACGATAAACATGCCCACTAAAACAACAGCCGAAATTAAAGCCGTTTTAATTATTCTCCATATACGAGCAAAAAATTCTCCCATATAAAAACTCCTTTGGTATAATATTTTATATATCGACTATTTGTTATTGTATAATTTTTGCGCGATTAAGTCAAGAGGTAATTTAAATAACTACGTTAAAGATTTAAAAAAATATTGACAAACTATTTCATAGTGATATAATAAAAATATAAATTATATAATGAGGTGATTAATATGGCATTATTTAAAAGTCGTGACGTAAAAGAAGCAGAAGCAATAATTAAAGACGTTATCGCAAGAAGTGACCTTCAATGTACGGCTCAATCGTTCTTTGAAAACCATACGGAAAAAGAGTACGTTTGTTATTCGTGTTCGGAAGAAGATTTTGGACCAGGTCTTAAAAGATGTTTAGGTTATGGTGATTATTACGGTAACGTAAATATTATGTACACGCCAAGCACGGGTTGGCTTGTTTGTGACGTTTACTACGGCCAATTAACAAGAAGTATTGCTCAAATTAGGGAAAACGCCGAATCGGCAAAAGGTTATTTAGGTTTCAATTATGAAATTTATACTACCGACCCAAGACATCCTAACGTTTATATTTCTAAAAACGTTCCTATGAGTAGACTTCGCAACGAAGTTGATAATATGTTCGTAATGTTAGGTATGATTATCGACTAATTTAACACTAATAAAGACAGTCAAGGTAACTTAAACGGCTACTTTGACTGTTTTATTTAACGCGCTAAAAAAATAGTTATTAAGTAGTTATTGACTTTTATAAAAATATATTTTATTATCTAAATATGGTTAAATTAATTACTCAAAGCCGAATAAACAAGCATTTAAAAAGCAAGAAAAAAGTAAAAAGTTTACTTTTTACGACTTCAACTAACGATATTTTAAAAAACTTAATTTTAAAGGGCAAAGATTGTGATGCAGTAGTAAGCGAAATGCAGTTTAAAGGCAGGGGAAGAATACAAAGAAAATTCCACTCGCCGTCCTTTAGTGGCATTTATATAACGGTAAGGTTAAAAAAGTCTTTTGATTTTTTTGACGTTGGTAAAATAACAACTTGTGTAGCCGTTATGGTGTGTCGCACGATTGAAAGTCTTTACGCCGTGCAAACTAACGTAAAATGGGTAAACGACGTTTTTGTCGGTGGTAAAAAGGTTGCAGGCGTTTTGGCAGAATCGGTTATTGTAAACAATAAAATAAAAGACGTTTTAATCGGCATAGGCATAAACGTATACGATAAAAAATTCCCTACTAAGTTAATGGATATAGCAACGAATTTAGAAAAAGAAAGTGGCAAAAAAATAGATAGAAATAAAATAATAGCGCTTTTGTTAGAAAACTTAGATAAAATATCTTGCGAAATTAAAAAGGACGATTTTATCGAAGAATATAAAAGCAAAATGTTTTTATTAAATAAAAAGGTAATGGTAATTAGTGGTAACGAAAGTTTTGATGCAATTTGTAAAGACGTAACTTGCGACGGTAAACTGATAGTAGAAAAAGACGGTAAAGAAATTGAAATATCGGTAGGCGACGTAAGTGTTAAAGCCTTTAATAACAATAATTAAAAAATTTACAAAACGTTCTTAATTTTAAGGGCGTTTTTTATTACTAATATTAAAAAATCGCTTGAAAAGAATAATAGTTTATGTTATTATATAAATAATAGGCAATAAGCGTTGCTTTTAAAACAATTTTAAAATAGAACGACGTTCTAATGAAGGAGATAATATGGAAAATGTTAAAGTTGTTCCCGTTGTCGTAATTAACGATATTAACGACACGAACAAGACGCTTTCTGCGTTATGCGAAGGTGGTCTTCCCGTTGCAGAAATTACTTTTAGAACTGCTTGCGCTGAAGAAGCAATTCGTCTTGGTACGAAAAACTTCCCAGATATGTATATAGGTGCAGGTACGGTTATTAATAAAGAACAAGCCGAAAAGGCTTATAACGCAGGCGCAAAGTTTATCGTTTCGCCAGGTTTAAGTGAAGAAGTTGCTCTTTTCTGTAAAGAAAAAGGTTTAACTTATTACCCAGGTTGTGTTACGCCTACTGAAATTATGAAGGCAATTTCGCTTGGAATAAACGTCATTAAGTTTTTCCCTGCAAACGTTTATGGTGGCCTTAAAGCAATCAAGGCTTTAGCAGGTCCGTTCCCACAAGTTAAGTTTTTACCAACGGGTGGCGTTGATTTAACAAATCTTAAAGAATTTTTAGAAAACGATAAGATTTACGCTATCGGTGGCAGTTTTATGATGAAAGGCGATATCGTTGAAAACTGTAAAAAAATTAACGAAATTATTGAAAGTGTAAAATAATTAAAAATAAAATTTATATAAAGGAAGATTTATTATGAAAGTTATTACCTTTGGTGAAATTATGTTAAGACTTGCTCCAGAAGGATATTTAAGATTTGTTCAATCTGAAAAATATCTTGCAACTTTTGGTGGAGCAGAAGCAAACGTTGCAGTATCACTTGCAAATTACGGCATTGACGTAAGTTTTGTTACGAAACTCCCTAAAAACGAAATCGGTCAATCGGCAATTAACTCTGTAAGAAAATTTGGCGTTGACACTTCTAAAATCGTTCGTGGTGGCGAAAGAGTAGGTATTTACTACTGTGAAAAAGGTGCGTCTCAAAGACCAAGTAAAGTTGTATATGATAGAGCGTATTCTTCTATCAGTATGGCTAAAAAAGGCGACTTTGACTGGGCGTCAATTTTTGAAGGTGTAGACTGGTTCCACTTTACTGGTATTACTCCAGCCCTTTCTGACGACGTTGCTGAAATTTGTTTAGAAGCAGTTCAAGAAGCAAGAGCAAGGGGCATTAAAGTTTCTTGCGACTTAAACTTTAGAAAGAAATTATGGTCTAAAGAAAAAGCAGGCGAAGTAATGGGTAAACTTTGCCATTACATTGATTACTGTATTGCTAACGAAGAAGACGCTAAAGACGTATTCGGTATTGAAGCAGACGATACTGATATTTACAGTGGTAAACTTAATAGAGAAGGCTACATTTCTGTTGCTAAAAAATTAACTGAAAGATTTAACTTCAAAGGTGTTGCAATCACTTTAAGAGAAAGTTTATCTGCAAACGACAACAACTGGTCAGCAATGCTTTACACAAACGGCGAAGCAGTATTTAGTAAAAAATACGCTATGCATATCGTTGATAGAGTTGGTGGTGGCGACAGTTTCGGTGGTGGTCTTATCTACTCACTTTTAAACGGCTATGAACCACAAAAGGCTATAGAATTTGCAGTTGCAGCATCTTGCTTAAAGCACTCAATTGAAGGCGACTACAATATGGTTTCTGTTGCAGAAGTTGAAACACTTGCTGGTGGTGACGCATCTGGTAGAGTTCAAAGATAATTAAAAAACGATAATAATTTATAATTTTTTGTTAATACTACTTGTATAGGAGTTTTTATGCAAGAAAAAAGTGTTACGGAAATTATTTGGGAACTTTTTCAAAATTCGGGCAAAATAAACTATTATTTATTAGCAAAACGAATTGATGAAGAAGACGAAAGAAAGTAAAATGGAAATCAAAGTAAACGCTCTTGTAACAAGGGCGATAGAATATAAAGAAAACGATAAAATATTGACTTTATATTCTTACGAAAAAGGCAAAATAACTGCTGGAATAAAAGGTGTTAAAAAATCGGGAGCGAAACTAAAGTTCGCTTCCGAACCTTTTTGTTTTGCCGAATTTATTTTGGCAAG
>JAZRCS010000105.1:0-6056 GCA_045659885.1 Christensenellaceae bacterium | reverse complement strand
GTTGAAATTATAAAAATAGTTTCAGTTAAAAGCGTTGACGAAGTTTTTATAGGTGAAAATTTTACAAATATTAATAAAAAAGATTTTGAAAATTTAATAAATAGTTTATTACAAACTGCATTTTCTTATAAAATAATGGTTGAAAGTTTTGAAAAAATTGATTTAGCCGAGTTATTTAATTTAGATATAGTAATTGACGCTGGCGACCAAATAATGTCATATATTATTAAAATTATAGAAAAGGCAAAATCACTTGATTTAACAAACGGCTACGCATATCTTTTAAAAACTTATTACTATTTAACCCTAAAGGCTAAAGAGTTTTACTTTGATAAAAAAGAAAAGGGCGAAAATATAACTAACTTATTTTATTTTGGTATATAACATGGAAAACAAAATTAAAAACGACAATGAATACGTTTACGTCGTTGTAAGCCAAACGGGTACGATTTTATCATTAATACTTAAGTTTTTTACAAAGGCAAAATATAATCACGCGTCAATTTCGCTTGATAATAAACTTGACGAAATGTATTCCTTTGGAAGAAAATATCCTTACAACGTTTTTTTAGGCGCTCTCGTTAAAGAACATCCGTCTTTCGGCACGTTTAAACGCTTTTATAAAACTACTTGTCAAATTTTAAAACTTAAAGTAACTAAAGAGCAAAAAGATTGTATTGAAAAGACCGTTAAAAGCATGTACGAAAATAGAAAAGAATATAAATTTGACGTTTTAGGCATATTTTTAGCAAGTTTTAAAAAGAAATTAAAGCGTAAAAATTATTTTTACTGCTCGGAATTTGTTAGAACGGTTTTATTAAATGCTAACGTAGTTACAAAAGAAGAACTGCCCGAAATTATTAAGCCTATTGACTTTTTAACTTTAAAAAATACCGAAAAAATTTACGAAGGCAACTTAAAAGAATACGTTGAAAGTTTTAAATAAAAAAAACAGCACGCTATTTTGCTTTAAGCAAAGTAGCGTGCTTTAATTTATTAAATTATTAAATCATACCTTTTGGTAAGAATTGAGCGTTATAGTCCATCAACTCTTTAACAACGTCACGAATTCTTGTAAAGTCTTGAACTAACGGGTCTGCGCAAAGCGCTGCAGTAAGTTTGCCTGCATCCCATTCCATAGCGGCTTCTATAAATAATTCTTCACGGTACGCCGTTGGAGCAACTATTTGTAACGCTGCCTTTGGCAACGGATTTGCAATTATAGGGTGAACGCCCGTTGCATCGAAAGTATTAAACGTTTCAACAACGATGTCGTGTGGCAATTCCCTAACTTGACCTATGTTACGGTAGTTACATACGTCTTTATATTTACGGCCACCTTCAAATGCTTCAATAACACGGTGAATAATTTCGCCACCAACTTTAAGTTCTGGGAATTGTTGCGATTCAAGAACTGTTGTAACTTTACTTTTTATTCTTTGAATAGTTTTTTGACGGTCTGCTAACCTATCATAGTCCATACCAAATCTATCACGGTTGGCTTGAGTGCCTGTAGTTTGATAATAGAATTCGGCACAATGTTCGTCCGAAAGACCTGGCATACAACCAAGCATATCCCATAAAATAAATCTTATACGTTGATTTTCCCTACCTGCAAACGGGTCGTCGTAAGTAATATCGGTTTTACCAGCCCAAGCAGCCTCAATCATACCTTTTTTACGCATAATTTCTAAAGCATCTTGGTCTTTAAACTTAACGTCTGTTAAGAAAGAACAATGGTCAACACCACTTACAGAAAAACTTACGTCGTCAAAATTCGTAGCACCAAAATACGGTAATAAAATACGTAAGTGATTGATTATTCCGTGGCAAAAACCGATTGCATGCACGTCTTCATACTTTTGTACGCAACGTGTAAGTGCCGTAAGTGGATTTGTTACGTTCATAAGTGTTACGTTTGGTTTGCAAAGTTTTTTCATTTTGCGAGCAATACGAACAAATTCTGGAACAGAACGTATAGTACGGCTTGCACCTGCAATACCAGACTCGCTGCCCTTTACGTTATAAAAACCGTGTTTACGAGTTATAATATGGTCTTGCATTTCAGCGTCAGTACCACCGTGAGAAATAGCAATAGCAACGTAATCAGCGCCTTCTAACGCCTTGTCTTCTGAAAGGGTTTTTGTAAGCGTAATCGCCTTGTCTGGATATTCGTTATTATAGTGCGATAAATAGTTATATAAATCGTTTAACGCCTTTTCGTTAATATCGTATAAACAAAGTTCTAAATCTTTATCAAAGAAATCGTTATAAAAAAACGTTGAATAAAGAGTTGGAGCCCAAGCGTATGAGCCACCACCTACAAGAGCAACTTTAATTTTTCTATGCATAATACTCCTTATAGTGCGAAAATTTTAGATATTTTTTTAATCAAAACGCACTTATAAAATAATTATAACCCTTATAAAATTTAATGTCAACCTTTATAAGTAAAAGTTTTGATTTTATTTTAATATTAACAGTAATATTAAAAAGCAGGCGTTTGCCTGCTTTTTATAATACTTTTTTAATTGCGTTTAAAAGTTCGCCGTAACTTTCAAATGCTTGAAGATTTGGATAATCTTTTTTAATTTTTTCAGTACTTCTAAATAAAAATCCTGCTTTGCTGTTTAAAATCATACCAAGGTCGTTATAACTATCGCCTGCGCAAATAGTTTCAAAACCAACCGATTGAAGTGCTTTTACAGTTGAAAGTTTACTTTTTTCACAACGCATTTTAAAGCCAGTAATTTCGCCAGTTTTAGAAACTTCAAGCGTGTTACACATAAGCGTTGGATTGCCAAGTTGTTTCATAAGTGGAGTTGCAAATTGATAGAAAGTATCGCTTAAAATAATAACTTGCGTTAACGACCTTAATTCGTCTAAAAATTCTTTAGCGCCTTCAAGTGGTTTTATCGTAGAAATAACGTCTTGAATTTCTTTAAGCCCTAAACCGTGTTCTTTTAATATCCTTATCCTATAATTCATAAGTTTATCATAGTCAGGTTCTTCCCTTGTTGTAATTTTAAGTTCGGGAATATTAGTTGCCTCACTAAAAGCAATCCAAATTTCGGGAACTAAAACGCCTTCTAAATCTAAACAAACAATATTCATATCATTACTCATAATAGCATTATTATAGCCTAAACAATACGCCTTGTCAAGGCAAACTCCTTTTAATTATTCGTATAATTTATTTATATTTTTTACCGTTGATAATAATAGTTTTTTAAGTGATAACGGCTCTAAAATTTTAACTTCGTTACCAAACGATAAAATTTTACCTACAAGCGATAAATCAATCGGCATATTAAACGACGCCCTAATTTCGCCGTTTGACAAAGCATATACCTTGTCAACGCCAAGCCATTCTTCAACTTCTGGCTTTATTTTTTCAGTTAACAATAATTCTACGTCTTGTCCTTTACGAGCAGTATACCAACTTTCTAAAATTTCGCCAACGTTTTCAAGTTGATGACGTGTAAAAGTTTTATCTAACTCGTTAGCAAAAGTTATTCTACCTAACTTAAATAGCCTAAAAGTTTGGCGCAAACGACAATATGCGTAAACGTACCAAATACCTTCTTTTAAAACTAACGTGTGTGGCTCGATTTCCCTTTTAGATTTTTCGCCGTTACGTGATAAATATTCTAAATAAACTACCTTTTTTTCTTCAATACACTTTTCAAGTAAGGTGATTTTAGATTTATTACACTCGGTATTACCCCAAGGCCCACTATCAATAACTAAATTGCCGAATTCTAAAAAGGCGTCGCCACCTTTTTTTGAAATTGACATTAATTTATCTATTACGCTTGAAAGTCTTTGAGAATTTATTTCGTCTTTAATTCCGTTTAGCGTGCCTATTAAAAATTCGCTTTCATCTTTAGTTAAAAAAGACGCTGGTAATTTAAAAGTATCACAAATTGCAATACCACCGTTTCTACCACGAATATTGTAAAGTGGAACGCTTAAAGAAAGTTCGTCAATGTAACGATATACAGTCCTTATAGATATTTCAAACCTATCGGCTATGTATTTTGCCGAAACTTTTTCCCTTGATAAAAGTAAAAATAATATATCAATTAAAATTTTGTATTTCATACTCTTTCCTTTTATTATCTTTTGCTTTTCCCGTTAATAAAATTTTATACTAATCGGGCTGTAAAGTCAAGATTTAAATAAAAAAACTATCAATAGTTTTTACTATTAATAGTTTGATTTTTTATTTCAAGAAACCGTTTACAATTTGTTCTTCTGCTTCTTCTTCAGTTAAACCAAGCGTCATAAGTTTTATAAGTTGCTCGCCTGCGATTTTACCTATAACTGCCTCGTGTATAAGCGACGCGTCAACGTGGTTTGCGCATACTCTTGGTATTGCCGAAACAACGCCGTTATTCATAATTATAGCGTCGCACTCGGTATGTCCCGAACACTTGTTATTTCCGTTAATTAAAGACGAAAAGACTTGCTTTGAGTTATCTTTTGCTACTGCGCGTGAAACGACGTGACAAGAGGAATTTTCGCCGTTTAAGTCAACTGTAAAATCGGTAATTGCCGTTTGATTTGCATGCGTCATTATATTTTCCCTAATAACTAAGGTTGCGTTTTTATCAAGTTTTGCTACGGTAACTCTATTTGTGTCGTCAACACCTTTGATTTGTGCCGTTTGCATTTCAAGGTATCCACCTTCTTCAATTTCAATTACCGTTTTAGGATTTAACACCCTTTGACCACTACCTTCGCCTGCACCGTAATGTTTTTCAACGTATTCGACTTTAGCGTTTTTACCGACGTAGAAAGAGTGTATGCCGTTATGCTCTGACTTTAATTCGCCACTATTATGTATACCACAACCTGCAACGATTAAAACGTCGGCGCCTTCTTCTATATGAAAGTCGTTGTAAACTAAGTCCTTAAGACCACTTTTCGTAATTAATACGGGCAAATCAACCCTTTGACGAGCAGTTGACGGCTTTATATAAATATCGATACCTTGTTTGTCGGTTTTAGGCACGATTTCAATAGTTGCCGAGTTGTTTTTACTTTCAAGTTTGCCGTCAATTCTTAAATTGTACGCCCCTTCAGGTACTTTTTCAAGCCCTGCAACTTCTTTTAATAAGTTAAGTTTTATACTATCGAGAGCCATTATTTTACCTGCCTTTTTATAGAGTCGTCTTTATTTAACGCATTACAAGTAGTTGACGTTAATATTTTAGGTAAAATATCTTCTTTTTTGCCGTCGTTTTGAACGCCACCGTTTGCAATAACGATTACTCTATCTGCTATATTTAAAATTCTTTCTTGGTGAGAAATAATTAAAACGCTACCTTGAGTTTTTTGAAAAAGTCTTATAAATACTTGTATTAAGTTATTAAAACTCCATAAATCTATGCCTGCCTCCGGCTCGTCAAAAATAGTTATTTGACTTTTTCTTGCCATAGTTGTAGCAATTTCAATTCTTTTAAGTTCCCCACCTGATAAACTTGAGTTGATTTCCCTATTAACGTATTCTTTAGCGCAAAGCCCTACTTCAGATAAATAACCACATACTTGCGCTACCGTTAAATTTTCGCCACTTGCCATTTTTACAAGGTCGTAAACGGTAATTCCTTTAAACTTAACGGGTTGTTGAAATGCAAAACTTATGCCAAGTTTCGCCCTTTCGGTTATAGATAAATTTGTTATGTCTTGTCCGTTAAAAAGAATTTGGCCACTTGTTGGAGTATATATCCCCATTATTATTTTAGCAAGAGTAGATTTGCCCCCACCGTTTGGACCGGTAAAAGCAACAAACCTTTCGTCAAGCGTTAAATTAACGTCTTTAAGTATTTCTTTTTTAACACCGTCGCTTTCAGCAACGTATGAAATATTTTTTAATTCTAACATTTTTCTTCTTATTTTCCTACGCAAAATTTTGCAAAAATTTCGTCGATAATTTCTTCACTTGCAGTTTTACCCGTTATTTCGCCAAGATATTGCCAACCTTCTTTAATATCTTCACTAATTAAGTCAAGTGGCATAACGTCAACGACTTCAAGCGCTTTTAATAAACT
>JAZRCS010000104.1:0-4664 GCA_045659885.1 Christensenellaceae bacterium | reverse complement strand
ACTTTCATAATTTGCCCCTTTTGTTGGCTTTTGTTAATAGTATATATTAAATTAGCACATAAATCAAGCGTATTTTACAATAAAAAAGTTTGATAGCCTTGCAATTTTCAATACTTAGTTGTATAATTATTTTATCAATATTCGTTATATTAAGGAGATGTTTTATGCGTACTTTTCTTAAAATTGCCGGCATTGTGCTTGGCGTATGCTTATTTGGTTTTCTTTTTACACTTATTCCTGACTATTTCGCTACAGAAATTCATTTATCTGAAAACGCTATTACGAATAAAGAGCCTTATTGGGCTTCGGGCGATAAAGTTAGATTTTTAATTGCCGTTTTCGGTATGCTCCCTGCAATAATTAGTATTATATTGCGAGTTGGAAAATCCGACCGTATGTTCTACGAAGAAGGCGCGTTTAGACTTGGTAGAGTTGGTTGTTTAATATCTATTGCCGTTGCGAATTTTTTCATAACTGCCTTAGGCACATACAACGGCCCTTTGACACACGCTTTATCTTTCTTCCTTAACATATTCGCTATTATCTACTTGGTATATTCGGTAATTTTTGACGGTTTCTTTAGAGAAAAATTTAGTAATGAGTTTTACGAAAACGCATTGTTACCTATTGTTTCAGGTGTTGCTCTCGTCGTGATTATCGGGCTTTGTTATATTCTTGCATTTAAAGGAATTTGGTTGCCACAAAATATCCTTATTCCTATTGAAATCGCAGGATATATTTTACCTATCTCGGCATACTGCTTGGCTGGTTTAATCATTTATGAATTAGTTGACCATTTAGTTTCGTTACCTAACAACAGACTTCACTCTCGTCCAAAGTCAACACCAAATTACGACACTTTTGAATATTGCTCGGCAAGTCAAATGGAGTCTTATGCAAAATCGGCTTGCAAAAAATTAAACGCATCTTTCGACCGTATTAACGGAAAAGTTATTTATCTTAACGGTTTTGTTTCGGACAAACAATTTTGGCAAGCAATGTTAGATGTTTCTGGAAAAATGCACAGTAATGTTGACGGTTGGTGGATTAGGTGTCAATAAGTGTTAATAAATTTTTAAATAAAATTAAACGCGCTATACTCGTAACGGGTATAGCGCGTTTTTTATTATTTTATTTCAACGGTTAATTCTCCGTCTATTTCGTCAACTATTAAAACGTCGCCACTATGCAAATTGCTTGACAATATTTTTTTGGCAATAAGCGTTTCAACTTTGCTTTGAATAAAGCGTTTAAGTGGTCTTGCGCCGTAAACTGCATCGTAACCGTTTTCGATAATAAAGTCTTTTGCGCTTTTAGTTATTTCTAAATGCAAATCTTTTTCTTGCAAACGTTTTTTCAAGTTTTTGAAAAGAAGTTCTATAATTTTAGAAATATCGTTTTTAGAAAGCGGCTTGTAAAGAACTATTTCGTCAAGCCTATTTAAAAATTCCGGTCTAAAACTTGCTTTTAAAAGTTTATCGACTTTTTCTTTAGCATCAAGCGAAATTTCGTTATCGCTCATAATTCCTTCACGTATATAATCCGAGCCTAAGTTTGACGTTAAAATAATGATTGTATTTTTAAAGTCAACCGTTTTACCTTGTGAGTCGGTAATTCGGCCGTCATCTAAAACCTGAAGTAAAATATTGAACACGTCGGGGTGCGCCTTTTCAATTTCATCGAACAATACAACGGAATAAGGTTTGCGCCTAACTGCCTCGGTTAACTGCCCACCTTCGTCGTAACCTACGTAGCCTGGAGGAGCGCCTATTAAACGAGATACGCTAAACTTTTCCATGTACTCGGTCATATCAATTCGTACGATATTTTTTTCGTCGTCGAAAAGCGTTTCAGCAAGCGCTTTTGCAAGTTCCGTTTTACCTACACCCGTTGGTCCTAAGAACAAAAACGAACCTATAGGTCGATTAGGGTCTTGTATTCCTGCCCTTGAACGAAGTATCGCCTCGCTTACTTTGGTTACTGCCTCGTCTTGACCAACCACCCTTTCGTGCAATGTTTTATCAAGCGATAATATTTTTTCACGCTCGCTTTCTTTGAGTTTTGAAACGGGTATTCCCGTCCATTTTGCAATTATTTTTGCAATTTCTTCTTCGGTTACTCTATCGTGAAGTAAACTTTCCTTTTGCGATTGAGTTTGCTTTTCAACTTCTTCTAACTGCTTTTTTAACTCAGGCAATTTGCCGTATTTTATTTCGGCAGTTTTTTGAAGGTTATATTCCCTTTCAGCCCTTTCCATTTCAGCGTTAAGCGTTTCAATTTCTTCACGCAATTTTTGAACTTTGTTTATACCGTCCTTTTCCCCTTGCCATTTTGCTTGCATTACTTTATATTCTTCCCTTAACTCGTTAAGTTCTTTAACTAATGCTTGCAATCTTTCTTTAGAAAGTGTGTCCGTTTCCTTTTTAAGCGCTGTTTCTTCAATTTCAAGTTGCATTATCTTTCTTGAAACGCTATCCATTTCGGCTGGCATTGAGTCCATTTCAGTTTTTATCATTGCGCACGCTTCGTCGATTAAATCTATTGCTTTATCGGGCAAAAATCTATCGGTTATATATCTGTTTGACAAAACTGCGCTTGATATTATTGCGCTATCTTGAATTTTTACACCGTGGTATACTTCGTATCTTTCTTTAAGTCCACGAAGAATTGAAATAGTGTCTTCCACAGTTGGCTCTTTTACTAATATGGGTTGAAATCTTCTTTCTAACGCCGGGTCTTTTTCAATATATTTTCTATACTCGTCAAGCGTAGTTGCCCCTATGCAATGAAGTTCGCCCCTTGCAAGCATAGGTTTTAACAAATTGCCTGCGTCCATAGCGCCGTCAGTCTTGCCTGCACCTACGATATTGTGTAGTTCATCAATAAAAAGTATAATTTTACCTTCACTTTTTCTAACTTCGTTAAGGACTGCCTTTAACCTTTCTTCAAACTCGCCCCTATATTTAGCGCCTGCAATTAAAGCACCCATATCAAGCGAAAACAATTTTCTGTCTTTAAGTTTTTCAGGCACGTCGCCTTTCATTATACGAATTGCTAAACCTTCGGCAATCGCCGTTTTACCAACGCCTGCCTCCCCTATTACAACGGGGTTGTTTTTGGTCTTGCGTGATAAAATGCGTATTACGTTTCTAATTTCTTCGTCCCTACCTATTACGGGGTCGATTTTGTTTTGTTTTGCACGCTCAACTAAATCTTGACCATATTTATTTAACACGTCGTAAGTGCTTTCTGGATTATCAGTCATAACTCTTTGCCCTCCCCTAATTTTTGCTAATTGCTTATAAAATTCGTCTTTGTCTATTTTGTGTTTTGAAAATAATTCTTTTATCTCGTTACTTGACTTTTCAATTAAGCCTATAAATAAATGCTCGACCGAAATAAACTCGTCTTTCATTTCTTTTGCAACCTTTTCGGCATAGTCGACTACGTTAGAAAAATCTACGCTTAAATACTGCTCGCCACCACTTACTTTTGGTAGTTTTGACAATTTATTAAAACAGTCGTCTTTTAATTTTATAGCGTCGACCGTCATATTTGTTAATATTTGAAAGATTAAAGACTGCTCGTCAAGTAACGAATATAGTAAATGTAGCCCAGTTACTTGCTGGGTTGAATTTTCTTTTGCAATTGATATTGAATTATTGATACTTTCAATACTTTTTTGCGTATAGTTTTTATTGTTCATATTTCCCCTTTATAACACTATAGCGTTGTTTTTTAACTCAATAAATCTTCTTTCAACCTTTTTAAAAACGCTATTATCGTTAGTTAAATTATTAAAATAAACGTTCAAAAGTTCGTCAAAATCTTTAACGTAAATTGTTAAAAGTTGGGCAAGTTGCTTTGTTGTTACTACCGTATTAGGAAAATCAAAAAGCCTAATAAACTTGTTTTGTTCAAACAGATAGGTTGCACTTTTGTTATAATAAGTCTTTTCTAAATATATATAAAAATTATAAAAATCGCTCATTAAATCTAAAAGCATACCGTTTTGAGTTCGCAAGGTTACCTTTAATTGACCTAACTTATCGGAATTTGGGAACAACTCTACGTTATATTTAATTGCAGGGTTATACCTATAATCTAACGCCCCTACGATTGTGCCGATATATTGCGATTGACTTTCTAAATAACGCATTGTAGCGCTTTTAGAAAACAATCTTTCAATTTCGTCAAAGATATTGTTTGCGCGTATCTCGGGCGTTTCATAACTAACGGCGTTTGCAAGTATTTTTTCAATCATACTTGACCTACTAACACCGTTTACCCTTGCCATTTTATCAACCATACTTACAACTTCGTCGTTCAATATTAAACTATATAATGATTTTGACATATTTGCCCCCTTGTTTACCATTATTGTAACCTGTATTATATAATTTGTCAACAGTTTTATATAATTTTGCTTACAAATTTATTATATGCTATTTAAAAAATTTTTATACAAAAAAAGACTAACAATTATTTTTGTTAGCCTTTTAGAGTGTTTTTATATTATTTTAGACCTAATATCTCGTCAGCCGAAACGTCTAATATTTCACATATATTAGCAAACGTATCTAATGAAGGGAATTTATCAAGTCGCATATATTTGCTTACGGTTGATGGGTTTATACCTAACCTAAAAGCAAGTTCTTTTTGTG
>JAZRCS010000103.1:0-8020 GCA_045659885.1 Christensenellaceae bacterium | reverse complement strand
CCCCAGCCACTACCACCATCCATAAATATTCCACCTATAATTTGTTCTTGACCAAGATATTCGCCGTGGCAACAACCTGCAAATAAACAGCCTAATCTACCAAAAGCGTGTGCAATAAGTATGCAAGGTGGAGCAAAATTCATAAAGTCGTAAATTGATATTTCAAGTTTTTTTCTAAATATAAAGTAACCGACTAAGAAAGAAACTGCGCCACCGATAAGTCCACCTATAAAGGTTATTCCCGAGCCTATTTTAAAGCCACCTTCGGGATTATCAAGATAATTGTAAAAGGCTTGGAATAACGACGCAGATAAAAAGCCTAAAATTATTGCTATGAGAGCGTTATAAAATATAAAATCTAAAAAATTATCACTATAACCTTTTTTGCGACCAAAAAAGAATAAAACGAAAAAGCAAGCAAGTAATCCAAGCGCAATCATAACGCCGTATAGTCTAACGTCCAAAAAATCTATATTAGGTAATAATAAATCGTAAGGATACATAAATTCCCCCTAAATACATAATTGTTTTAAAAAACGTAGCAGTTTGCTACGTTTTTTTAATATTATAAGCAGTCGCTACCTTTACCAGCACAACCTAAAACGTTTATTAATTTATGACGTACAAGTTCTTTAACGTTAGCCCTTGCAGGTTTTAAAAATTCCCTTGGGTCGAATTTAGATGGGTTTTCAACGAAGAATTTTCTAACCGTACCCGTCATAGCAAGTCTTATATCGCTATCAATATTGATTTTGCAAACTGAAAGTTTACTTGCATGACGAAGTTCGTCTTCAGGTACGCCTATTGCGTTTGGCATTTGACCACCAAATTCGTTAATCATTTTAACGTATTCTTGTGGAACTGACGACGAGCCGTGAAGAACGATAGGGAATCCAGGAATTCTCTTTGAAACTTCTTCTAAAATATCAAAACGAAGTGGAGGTGGTACTAAAATACCGTTTTTCATAGTGCATTGTTCTGGTTTAAATTTGTAAGCACCGTGAGAAGTGCCGATTGCGATTGCTAAAGAGTCAACGCCCGTTCTTGCAACGAATTCTTCAACTTCTTCTGGTCTTGTGTAAGAACCTACTGCGTGAGAAACTTCGTCTTCAATACCAGCAAGCGTACCAAGTTCACCTTCAACCGTAACGCCCCTTTCGTGCGCGTATTCAACAACTTTTTTAGTAAGAGCAATATTATCTTCAAAAGAATGAGCCGAGCCGTCAATCATAACAGAAGTAAAGCCACCGTCGATACACGCTTTGCACGTTTCAAAATCAGGACCGTGGTCAAGGTGTAACGCTATAGGAATTTCAGGACATTCTAAAATAGCCGCCTCAACGAGTTTTACTAAATAAGTATGATTAGCATACGCCCTTGCGCCTTTTGAAACTTGTAAAATTACAGGTGCGTTTTCTTCTTTGCACGCTTCGGTGATACCTTGAACGATTTCCATATTATTAACATTAAAAGCACCAACAGCAAAGCCTTGTTTATAGGCTTGTTCAAACATTTTTTTCGTATTAACGAGTGGCATAATAAGACCCCCTAAAAGTATAAAATAAATTTCTTTAATAATTATACAACAATTTTACAAAAAGTGCAATAAATAAAATATTAAAATTTAATTAATTGAATAAAAATTTTTACTTTAGTCTATTATTTAAACGAGCGCCATACAAAAAAAATACATATAATAAAATGGGGCATTAAAGGAGATTATGATAAAACGAGGAGAATTATACTACGCAGACCTACGCCCCGTAGTTGGTAGCGAACAAGGGGGTGTTAGACCTGTTTTGGTAGTACAAAACGATATAGGCAATAAATATAGTCCAACGGTTATAGTTACGGCAATTACAAGTAAAATAAATAAGGCAAAACTACCAACTCATATAGAACTTTCTGCCGATATGTTTGGACTGCAAAAAGATTCGGTAATTTTACTTGAACAAATAAGAACGCTTGATAAAATGCGACTTAAAGAAAAAATAGGGGAATTACCACAGTCAATGATGCTACTCGTTGACGACGCGCTTTTAATAAGTTTAGGATTTAATAAAAAAGTTGAATAATTTTTGCCAACGCCTAACCAGTTTTTACGAGAAACTTGGTTGGGCGTTTTAATTTTTATATAAAAATTATATAAAAAACTTGTTAAATAGGTTTTATAGTGATATAATAAGATAAATTACAACCTTGCTTGCAAGGGGTTGTAATTTATGAAATTGCACGTTCAAAGCGTTAAAACGTTAGTTTTAACGATAAAACGGTAGTTTTAAAATATTTTGCGAAAAGCAAAAGATTTGCTTTGTATAGTATAATAAGATAAAAATTTAAACAACCTTGCTTGCAAGGGGTTGTAATTTATGAAATTGCACGTTCAAAGCGTTAAAACGTGAGTTTTAACGATAATAAAAGGAGTTATAATGAAAAATAAATACAATAAAAAATTAACTGTTTTATCTTTAGTGGTTTTTTTGCTATTAATTGTTGTTGCATCGGTTGTTGGAATTTTAAAAACCGTAGGTGTTTTTAACTTAAATATTTCTACTTTTGGAATTATTTATATCATATTAACTATAGGCGCAGGCTTATACGTTTTAATTTTAGGCGTAGCAATTAAAGGTGGTTACGAAACGGCTGTCGGTTCTATTTTAACGACGCTTGGCGTGGTATACTTACTTTCGGCGCTTAAACTTGATATAGCAATAATAATTATTGTAGCAGTTGCTATGTGTTTATTAACTATTCTTGGTCTTATGCTTTTAAAGGTTGATTTATTACACGTTGAAAGAACTACAGAAAAGGAAGATTTTAAACCTTATATGGAAGTTTTAAAAGAACAAAAAGAACAAGAAAAAAAGGACGAAGAAGATAATCCTACGCCAACGATAAAATCATTTAAAGACTAATAAGGAATACGATTATGGACAATAGAAACTTAACGCTTTTAACCGACCTTTACCAACTTACTATGATGAACGGCTATCTTAAAGAAGATATGCAAGACCAAGTAGTTATTTTCGATTTGTTTTTTCGTCAAAACGAACTTATAACTTACTCGTTATCGGCAGGGTTAGAACAAGCGCTTGATTACGTTTTAAATTTAAATTTTACAAAAGAAGATATCGAATATTTAAGGGGACTTAATTTATTTAACGAGGCTTTTTTAGAAAAACTTTCAACCTTAAAATTTACGGGTGATATTTACGCTGTAAAAGAAGGTACAATGGTATTCCCAGGAGAGCCTATTTTAACCGTTAAAGCACCTATATTCGAGGCGCAATTAATTGAAACTGCGCTTTTAAATATTATAAATCACCAAACGCTTATAGCGTCTAAAGCGGCGAAAATTTGTTACGTTGCAAACGGCGATAACGTTATGGAATTTGGTCTTCGTAGGGCGCAAGGTCCAGACGCTGGTATTTACGGGTCAAGGGCGTCTATAATAGGAGGTTGCAATTCAACAAGTAACGTTTTAGCAGGTAAAAGTTTTAATATTCCTATTGCAGGGACACACGCTCATAGTTGGGTTATGAGTTTTGATACCGAACTCGACGCTTTTATGGCGTACGCTAAAGCGTATCCTAATGCAACCTTACTTTTGGTTGATACTTACGACACTTTAAAAAGTGGTATTCCTAACGCTATTAAGGTATTTGACTATCTTAAAAAACAAGGCAAAAAACCGTTGGGTATAAGAATTGATAGTGGTGACTTGGCTTATTTAACTAAAAAAGCACGTAAAATGCTTGATGAGGCAGGATATCCCGATGCAATAATTTGCGCAAGTGGCGATTTAGACGAAAAGTTAGTTCAATCTTTAAAATTACAAGGCGCAAAAATTAATTCGTGGGGAATAGGAACTAAACTTATAACGAGCGCAGATATGCCAGCGCTTGGTGGCGTATATAAAATGGCTGGCGTAGTTAAAAAGGATGGTACTATAATTCCTAAAATTAAAGTTAGTGAAACGAGTGCGAAAATTACTAATCCGGGCTTTAAGAAAATTGTTAGAATTTACGATAATCAAACTCAAAAAGCCGAAGCCGACCTTATAATGTTGCAAGACGAAACTATCGATACTTCTAAACCTTTAACTATAACGCATCCTATTGAAACTTGGAAGAAAATTACTTTTAATGATTATACTATAAAGGAACTTACTGTTAAAGTAGTTGAAAACGGTAAACTTTGCGTAGAATTGCCGTCGCTTAAAGAAATTTCAGCATACGCGAAAGAAGAAATGAATAGTTTTTGGGATGAATATTTAAGAATAGACAAACCACATATTTATAAAGTCGATTTATCCGACAAATTATTATCTTTAAAAAACGGTATGCTTGACGAGATAAGAAAAGGAAATAAATAATGATTAATAGTGAAAAAAATTCTAAAAAAGCCGTAATAGAGCAAGGCGCGTTGGGATATAACTTAGAAAACAAATACAACGCCGAAATCTCGCTTTTAAAAATGTTTATTGAAAAGTTTTCTAAATACGTTGGCGAAGTGCTTAAAAGCAATCCAAACGATAAAACGAGAAAAACCGACGCTACAGTTAGAATTATAAACGATATTTTAAAAGAAACGGAAACAAGAAATTTTACAAACGTTGATAAAATTAAAGAAATATATAAAATCTTAAATCAAACTCCAAACGAAACTGGAAAACAATCGTTATACGGTGAAGGAGTAAACGGTTTTAGGTTAGACGACGTTTTAAATCCAAAAGAAGAACTTGATTTAAAAAATTTACTTACCGAACTTGGGGTAACCGAATAATGTTTTATTTTATTTGTTTAGCGATTGTAGGCTTAGTGCTTACGCTTGATTTAGTTTCGAAATATTTAGTTGCTTTAAGTAATGCTAATACGGTGGTTATTCCACACTTATTAAAATTTTATTACACGACTAATACCGGCTCTGCTTTTAGTTTTTTAGGGGATAAAGAGTGGGCTATGCCTATGTTTATTACCTTAACCTTCGTCGTGCTTGCTATAATATTTGGATATATTACTTACTCAATTGTTAAGAAGAAACAGTTGTCAAAATGGCTACTTGTTGCAATTTCGTTAGTGGTTGCAGGTGCAATAGGTAATTTAGTTGATAGAATAATGTTTGGTTACGTTAGAGATTTTATCTTCGTATTTTATAACACTAAAATATTTACGGCGATATTTAACGTTGCAGATATTGCGCTTGTCGTAGGCGTAATTATGATATGTTTTTACTTGCTGTTCTTAGATAACGACGCTATCTTTAAATTTAAAAAGAAAGACGCTCAAAAATAATCGAAAGCAAAGAAGAATAATTATGGAAAAAATTATTACAGTTGAAAACGCCGATAATATACGTGCAGACGTATACTTGGCAGAAAAACTTAATTATACTCGTTCAAAAGTTAAAAAATTATTAGACGAAAATAAAGCAACGGTAAACGGAAAAACTCTAAAACCGAGAGATATTTTGAAAAACGGCACTATAATAACTCTTGACGAAGGCGAACTTAAAGAAACGGGGCTTACTCCAACCGATATTGAAATTGATATTGTTTATCAAGATAAAGATTTGGCAGTTATTAATAAGCCACAAGGTTTAACCGTTCACGCCGGCAACGGTGTTAAGGGTGCAACTTTAGTAAACGCGCTTTTATATCATTTAGATAGTTTAAGTGGAATAAACGGGGTACTTCGTCCTGGAATAGTGCATAGAATAGATAAAGATACTTCTGGTTTATTAGTCGTTGCAAAAAATGATTTTAGCCACGTTGAACTTCAAAAACAAATTGCCGAAAAAACTTGTAAAAGAAAGTACGTTGCTATTTTAGAAGGCGTTGTTAAACAAGACCAAGGCGTAATTGAAACTTTTATAGGACGGTCAACTAAAAATCGTACTATGATGGAAGTTACAAATAGTGGTAGAAACGCCGTTACGCATTTTAAAGTTTTAGAACGATTTGAAAATTACACTTATGTGCAATTTGAATTAAAAACGGGCAGAACTCATCAAATAAGGGTACACTCAAAGCATATAAAACACCCGATAGTAGGGGATTTGGTGTACGGATACAAAAGCAATAAGTTTAATTTAAAAGGACAATTATTGCACGCGACCGAGTTGTTGTTTATTCATCCAACGACTTTAAAGGAAATGGTTTTTAATGCACCGTTGCCTAATTATTTTGAAAATATTTTGCAAAAATTAAGAAAAAAATCAATAAAATAATACAAATATTTATAAATTTTCATACTTATACTATACGATAAATAAGAGGGCAACTAAATGTCTTTAACACTAAGTATTTGTGGAGCGACTTGCTTATCGATAATTTTGTCGATACTGTTTTTTCCTAATATAAAAATTAAAAAAATAAAAATTAGCACCTATTGGGTAATTGCCCTAATAGGTGCAATATTATTGTTTATATTTAACTGTACGTCGTTTAAGCAATTTGGTGAAGAGTTGGTGTCAAATAAAGCCGTTAATCCATTAAAAATATTAGTAATTTTTATTACTATGACGCTAATGTCGGTATTTTTAGACTCGGTAGGCTTTTTTAAATTTTTTGCAAACCTTGCCTTAAAAAAAGCAGGTAATAGTCAATTAAAACTTTTTGTTTGGCTTTATATTATCGTTTCGGTATTAACGGTGTTTACTTCAAACGATATTATAGTTTTAACTTTTACGCCTTTTATTTGTTACTTTTCAAAGCACGCAAAAATTAGTCCTTTGCCGTATTTAATTACTGAATTTGTCGCCGCTAACACGTGGAGTATGTTTTTAATTATCGGTAATCCAACAAATATATATTTAGCAACTTCGCTAAATATAAGTTTTTTAGAATATACTAAAGTAATGTTTTTACCAACGATTTTTTCTGGGGTAGCGTCGTTTATAGTTTTGTTTTTAATTTTTAATAAAAGTTTAAGACAGAAAATGCATGAAGATAGAATTGTTGAAGACGTAGTTATAAGTGATAAAGTAAGTATGATTATAGGAATTATACACTTATTATCGTGCATAATTTTACTTGTAATTTCGTCTTATATAGGACTTGAAATGTGGTATATTTGTTTAGGTTTTTGCTTGTCGTTATATATAGGTGTAACAATATATAAACTAATTAAAAAGCAAAAAATAGGCGAAGTCGTATCTTGTTTTAAGCAAGCGCCTTGGGAACTTGTCCCTTTCGTTTTATCAATGTTCGTAATAGTGTTGTCGCTTACAAATTGTGGTTTTACAAAAATCGTTACCGAATTTTTAGGAGTTAAAAACGCTGTTTGGACGTACGGTATTAGTTCGTTCTTCGTTGCAAATATTATAAACAATATTCCTATGAGCGTACTTTATTCGCAAATAGTTCCTAATTTAAGCGAGGCAACGCTAAATCAAGGAATATTTGCATCAGTAATAGGTTCTAATATAGGTGCATTTTTATCGCCGATAGGGGCGTTAGCAGGTATAATGTTTAGTTTAATAATGAACAGCCACGGCGTTAAATTTACCTTTGCAGATTTCTTAAAGTACGGGGTAGTAGTAGCAATACCAACCTTATTTATATCACTTTTAGGATTAGCAATAATAATGTGAATTAAAAAACCTAATTTTTAAAGTTAGGTTTTTTTAATGCTAAAAATTTGAAATAGGCAAGATAAATATTTGACAAAGATAAACGAGTATTGTATAATACAAGAAGTTTACGCTTTGTTTACAAGGAGCGTAAACTTCGCAGTTTTTCAATCTAAAGTGTAAAACGTTAGTTTTACGGCAAAATTTTAATTTTGTAAATATTTTGCGCCGTTAGCTCAGCTGGATAGAGCGTCGGTCTACGGAACCGAAGGTCAGGAGTTCGAATCTCTTACGGCGCGCCAACAAATACGGACTACCCTTTTGGGCAGTCCGTTTTGTTTTTGATTAGTAGTAAGAGATTTGAACTCGTTCGGTTATCCACCATAGGTGGTAACTAGACAGGGGCCCCTTGGGGTATGGCTATATCTCTTACGGCGCGCCAAATAAA
>JAZRCS010000102.1:0-3817 GCA_045659885.1 Christensenellaceae bacterium | reverse complement strand
GCGTAAGAATTAACTTTCATCATAAAAGTTATCCATATACCTATAAAACCCCAAATAATAAAACGCCAAACTATTTTAACGGGTAAATTAAATTGCTTTTTTGATATTGCAACTGCTATAAGTTCGCCTGCCGTTGCTAATAGAGAAAATTTTATAAATCCCATTATATACGGGGTTTCAGTTGACCATTTTTTAAATTGCTCGTTTAACGATGGCACTACAAGCATAGTTACAAAGGCTGATATGCTTAAGATAATATAAGTTAAAATCAATACGCTTTTAGCCTTTTTGTTCATTTTATTCACCTATGTTAAAGCCTAATTCAAACGCTTTAAGGTTAAGTTCTAAAAATTTAGGTGGTACGGTTTCATTAATAACGTCAACCCAAATTTGCTTATCTATATTCATACTTTTTGCAAGTACGCCTATTAAAACTACGTTTACTGCTTTTTGCGAGCCTGCTTGTAAACTTAAGTTTAAAGCGTCCAAAGACGTTACGTCTACCTTATTAGACAATTCTTCAACAATTCCCGTAGGATATTCGCAAGCACCCGTAATTACTGGCATAGGCGCAATTTCACGGTCGTTTAAAATAATTTTGCCACCTATTTTTAAATAAGGTAACGCCCTAATTGCCTCAAGTTTTTCAAAAGCCAAAATAGTGTCAGCCTCGCCTAAGTCAATAATAGGTGAATTTACTTGATTGCCGTATTTAACGTAAGTTACTACGCTACCACCACGTTGGCTCATTCCGTGGACTTCCGAAACTTTTACGTCGTAACCCATTTTAATAGCTACGTTACCTAAAATTCTACTTGCAAGCAACGTGCCTTGACCACCTACGCCAACTATCATTATATTAGTAGTCATTATTCGTCCCCCCTTTCAATCGCTCCAAACGGACAAACGTTTGCGCAAAGTCCACAACCGTTACATTGTGTTGCATCTATTTTTGCTTTACCATCAACAAAGGTAATTGCAGGACAACCTAAACGCATACACATTTTACAAGAACGACATTTATCGTTATTTACATTAAATTTGCCGTCATATTTAACGCCTTTTAAAAGGGCGCAAGGACGACGCGCGATAATTACCGACGGTTCGTCAACTGATAATTCTTCTTTTACAGCCTTTTCAAAACCTTTAACGTCAAACGAGTCTTCAACTCTAACCCTTGAAACGCCCACTGCTTTACATAACGCAACTAAATCTACTTGTTTAGTAGGCTCGTTTCTAATAGTTAAGCCTGTGGTTGGATTTTCTTGATGTCCCGTCATACCAGTAATAGAGTTATCTAAAATTATAACAGTGTTATTGTTTTTGTTGTAAACAATATCAATAAGCCCCGTAACGCCCGAGTGCATAAAGGTAGACTCGCCTATAACTGCAACCAACTTTTTAGAAAAATCTTTACCCCTTGCTTTAACCATACCGTGCGCTGCGCTAATCGACGCGCCCATACAAATAGTCGTATCAACGCTAGCAAGTGGAGCGACTGCGCCAAGAGTATAACAACCGATATCGCCAGAAACCGTAACGCCAAGCTTCTTTAAAGTGTAAAAAGTTCCCCTATGTGGACATCCTGCACACATAACGGGTGGGCGTTTAGGTAAAACCTTGTCTGTTGATAAATTTTTAACCATTTCGCCTAAAATTACTTTTTTGATAAGCGTTTGACTGTATTCGCCTAAAAGACTAAACACTTCTTTACCTTTAACGCTTATTCCAAGTGATTTAACGTATTCTTCAATAAACGGGTCTAATTCTTCAATAACATATATTTCTTCTACCGTTTTAGAAAAATCTTTTATAAGTTTTTCACTTAACGGATAAACCATACCAAGTTTTAAATAGTTAACTTTATCGCCAAGCGCCTCTTTAGCGTATTCGTAACAAACGCCCGAAGTAATAACGCCTATTTTAGCACCGTTGTTTTCTATTACGTTTAAAGTAGAAGTTTCGGCGTATTTTACTAACTCTTCTTGTCTTTTTTCAACGACTACGTGCCTTTGAATTGCATTTGCAGGCATCATAACGTTTTTAGCAATATTTTTTTCGTAAGGTTTTAACTCAACGCTTATAGGCTCTACTTCTTCAACCAAACTTTGCGAGTGTGAAACCCTTGTAGATAATCTTATAAATACCGGTGTATCAAACTTTTCACTTAATTCAAAAGCAAGTTTAGTAAAATCTTTACACTCTTGAGAGTTAGAAGGCTCGAGCATAGGTATTTTAGACGCCCTTGCATAATGTCTTGAATCTTGTTCGTTTTGCGACGAGTGCACACCTGGGTCGTCTGCAACGCATAAAACCAAACCACCGTTTACGCCTATGTAACTAACCGTAAACACGGGGTCTGCCATAACGTTTAAGCCAACGTGTTTCATACAAGTCATTGCCCTTGCGCCTGCAATAGACGCGCCTATTGCCGTTTCACAAGCAACCTTTTCGTTAGGCGCCCACTCAACGTACACGTCTTCATATTTAACTATATTTTCAGTAATTTCAGTACTTGGAGTGCCTGGGTATGACGAAACGACTTTTACCCCTGCCTCGTAAGCACCTCTTGCAACGGCAGCGTTGCCAAGCATAAGTTTTTTCATAATAATCTCCGTAATATTATTTAATTTCATTTTGGATAGAAACGAGCCCGTCACTACCGTATTGTTTTCTTAATTTAGGTTTTTCAATTTTGCCAGTAGGATTTCTCGGCACGTCGGCAAATACGATTTTTTTAGGTCTTTTATATCTTGGTAATTCTAAACAATAATCGTTTAATTCTTCTTCGGTTAAAGTAACGCCTTCTTTAAGTTGTACGACTGCTAAAGTTATTTCGCCCAACCTTTTATCTGGAAGTCCTATAACGGCTACGTCGTTTACTGCGTCGTGTTTTCTTATAAAGTCTTCAATTTGTACGGGATAAATATTTTCCCCACCCGAAATGATAACGTCTTTCTTTCTATCTACTAAATATATAAAGCCTTCTTCGTCTTCCATAGCCATATCGCCGGTAAAAAGCCAACCGTCATACAAAATTTCGTTAGTGGCTTGCTCGTCTTTGTAGTAACATTTCATAACGCCGTCGCCTTTTACTGCAAGTTCACCAACTTCACCACGCGCCACTTCATTACGACTTTCGTCAACGATTTTAGTTTGCCAACCGTAGCCTGCCTTACCTATTGCGCCTACTTTATGCACGTTTTCCATACCCAAATGCACGCAACCTGGTCCTATTGATTCCGACAAACCGTAGTTAGTGTCGTATTTATGATTAGGGAATATTTTAAGCCAACGTTTTATTAAACTTGGTGGAACGGGTTGAGCGCCTATGTGCATAAGTCGCCATTTAGACAAGTCGTAATCGTTAATATTAATTTCACCCCTATCAATAGCATCTAAAATATCTTGCGCCCAAGGAACTAAAAGCCATACTATCGAGCACTTTTCTTCAGCAGTCGCTTTAATTATCCATTTAGGCTCAGTACCTTTTAATAATACTGCTTTTGAGCCCGATGTTAACGAGCCGAACCAGTGCATTTTTGCGCCCGTGTGATAAAGTGGTGGAATACATAAAAAAGTATCTTCTTTAGTTTGCTTATGGTGTTTTTGTTCTACTATTGCCGAGTGCATTAAACTTTTATGAGAGTGCAATATTGCTTTAGGAAAACCCGTTGTTCCCGAAGAAAAATAAATTGCCCCGTCGTCTTCATCGTCAATTTGCACGTTTGGTAATTTTGAACTGCAAAAAGTAACTAATTTATCGTAACTTTCGGCAAATACAGGGCAACTTTCGCCAACGTAAAGCCAAGTTTTT
>JAZRCS010000101.1:0-23070 GCA_045659885.1 Christensenellaceae bacterium | reverse complement strand
GTACTTAAAGCAAATACAGTTAATAAAAGCGTTAGTAATTTTTTCTTCATAAGTATGCTCCTTATAATTAATTATTTTAACACTAATTTAAGGTTAAGTCAATTATATAAATTAAAAAGAACTTGGTACGCCAAGTTCTTTTTATTATTGTTTTTTAGTTATTATACAAGTTCAACGATTGCTACTTCAGCAGCGTCGCCACGACGTTCACCTTTAAGGTATCTTCTTGTGTAGCCACCACCTTGTTTCAATTCTTCTTTTCTTTCAGCGTATTTAGGTGCAAGTTCATTGAAGATTTTTTCAATAAGTGGGTGGTTAATACCCTTTACTCTACTTCTAAATTCTGCTTTAGATTCTTTAGCGTTTTTAGTGAATTGAATATCATAAGTTAAACTCATAATTTTTCTTCTTGCAGCAAGTTTCTTTGGACCGTCTTTAATAACCTTTTTAGTAACTTCTTTGCCTTTGCTGTCAGTAGTAGTTACAGTTTCTTCAACCGTATCAGTATAAGTGTTGATAGCAAGAGTAAGAATTTTTTCAGTATATGAACGAAGTGATGCAACGTGACCTGCCGTTACTTCGATTTTTTCATACCATAAAAGGTTAGACGCTTGATTTCTAAGAACTGCTTTTCTTTGTTTAGTTGTTAATCCCATTCTACCTGGCATTGTCTTAATCCTCCTGTTCCTTTAATTTAAGACCGTAACTGTTAAGTTTTAAAATAATTTCATCAAGCGACTTTTTACCTAAATTCCTAACTTTGAACATATCGTCTTCAGTCTTTTTAGTTAAATCTTCAACCGTGTGAATACCAGCGCGTTTTAAACAGTTAAGCGAACGAACTGATAAATCCATATCTTCAATACTCATTTCAAGTATTTTTGGAAGTGGGTCGGTTGGTGGTGATACTAATATTCCAAGACCGTTTGTGATATCTGATAAATTCATAAATATACTAATAAGTTCTTGAATAATTTTAGCAGCGAGCGAAATAATTTCTTTACCCGTAAACGCACCGTTTGTCCATACTTCTAAAATAAGTCTATCGTTGTCAAGGTTTTGACCTTCCCTTGCATTTTCAACGTTGTAACTTACTTTTTTAACAGGCGTGTAGATTGAATCGATTGCGATATAATCAATTTCACCCGTTTTGTTGAACTCTGCGCTCTTGTAACCTCTACCCCTACCGATAGTGATTTCAGCGTCAAATACGCCACCTTCATCTACCGTACAAATTACTTGTTCAGGGTTAAGAATTTCAATTTCAGCATCAGCTTCAATGTCGCTTGCATATACAGTACATGGACCTTCTTTTTTGATTGATAAAATCTTTTTGTAGTCCATATCCATGCTAACAGTTTTAATTCCAACGCTCTTTAAGTTAAGCGTTATTTGGGTAACGTCTTCTGTAACGCCTTTAATCGTTGAAAATTCGTGTTTTACGCCAAGTTCAGGAGCATATTTGATTCCTTGAATTGCTGCGCCTGGAAGAGCCGATAATAACGTTCTTCTTAACGCGTTACCGATAGTAACGCCAAAACCTTTTTCAAGTGGTTCAGCAACTACTTTAACGTAACTTTTATCTTCACTTTCTTCAACTATTATGTTAGGCATTTTCATTTCCATCATAGAAAATTTACCTCCTATTTCTTATGATTACTTAGAATATAATTCGACAATCATGTGTTCTGCGATTTGTGAATCAATATCATCTCTTGCAGGAAGAGCAATAACTTTACCTTCGAGTTTGCCAGCATCTAACGTAAGCCACTTTGGAACGTTTACTGTTCTTTCAGCTGCTTTTAATTGAGCAAAGTATTTATTATCTTGTTTGTTTTCTTTTACCGAAATTACGTCGCCAACTTTAACTTGGTATGACGCAATATCAACGTTCTTTCCGTTAACTTGGAAATGAGCGTGTGTAACAAGTTGACGAGCAGTTGTTCTTGATGGTGCGAAACCAAGTCTGTAAACAACGTTGTCAAGACGTCTTTCTAAAAGTGAAAGCATATTTTCACCCGTGATGCCTTTCATTCTATCAGCTTGTTCATAGTATCCCCTGAATTGTTTTTCAAGGACACCGTAAATTCTTTTAGTTTTTTGTTTTTCACGAAGTTGTAATCCGTATTCAGAAACTTTCTTTCTGCCAGCGCCGTGTTGTCCTGGGGCAACAGGTCTTTTTTCAAACGGACAAGAAGTTTTATAACACTTCTCACCTTTTAAGAAAAGTTTACAACCTTCTCTTCTACATAAACGACATTTTGCATCTGTATATTTAGCCATTTCTTATTTACCTCCCCTTAAACTCTACGACGTTTTGGTGGACGACATCCGTTATGAGGAATAGGTGATACGTCTTGAATAAGAGTAACTTCTACCCCACAAACACCTAAAGCCCTGATAGCAGATTCTCTACCTTGACCTGGACCTTTTACGTACACTTCAGCGCTACGAAGACCGTGTTCCATTGCTGCTTTGATAGCAACTTCTGCTGCTTGTTGTGCTGCAAACGGAGTGCTCTTTCTTGAACCTCTATAACCAAGGCTACCTGCACTTGAGTGAGCGATAGCGTTTCCGTTCATATCTGTAACCGTTACGATAGTATTGTTGAACGAAGATTGAATATGAACTTGACCTTTATCAACTTTTTTAAGTTCTTTACGTTTTCTTGTAACTTGTTTAGCCATTATTTCTTATCCTCCCTTCTTATTTACCTGCAGTCTTTTTCTTAGCAACTGTACGACGAGGACCTTTACGAGTTCTCGCATTTCTCTTAGAACTTTGACCTCTAACTGGAAGACCTTTTCTATGTCTTACACCACGATAGCAACCGATTTCTCTAAGTCTTTTAATGTTAAGGTTTACTTCTGCACGAAGTTCACCTTCAACTTTGTAATTGTTTTCGATACAAACTCTTAATTTGTTAATATCGTCTTCTGTTAAATCTTTTACCCTAACGTCAGGATTAACGCCTGTTTCTTTTAAAATTTTAACTGCTGTTGACCTACCGATACCGTAAATATAAGTGATACCGATTTCAACACGTTTTTCTCTAGGTAAATCTACACCGGCAATACGAGCCATTTTTTGTAACCTCCAAATTCCTTTTTAATTTGTTTTTTAATTTTTTACTATCTTTTCAATTAAGAAAAGTTGGTTTGTAAGAAGTAATTAACCTTGTTTTTGTTTATGGTTTTTATTCTTTGAACAAATAACCATAACTTTGCCTTCTCTTCTAATGACTCTGCATTTGTCGCACATAGGTTTTACTGATGGTCTTACTTTCATTTCTAAATCCTCCGATTTTTTATTAGTTTATAAATAATTAGTTTTTACTACGCCATACGATTCTTCCTTTAGTTAAATCGTAAGGGCTCATTTCAATTTTTACGTTGTCACCAGGTATAATTTTAATGTAATTCATTCTTAATTTACCTGAAATGTACGCCGTTATCATAAATCCGTTTGACAATTTTACTTTGAAAACTGCATTTGGTAATGCTTCTACAACAACGCCTTCTGCTTCAATGACATCATTTTTTGACACCCCGTAATACCTCCAAATTTTTTATAAACCACGCTATTTAGCGTTTTATTTAATATATGCTTGGCTTCTTCCTTACGAATAAGTTTACGCTTCCATCAGCGTTTTGCATATATTAGCCTTGTTAAAGCGTAAGTATTTCTACGCCGTTGTCAGTAATAACTACCGTATTTTCATAGTGGGCTGACGGTAATTTATCTAAAGTTATACAGTCCCAACCGTTTAAATAAACCTTATACGTTCCCATATTTACCATAGGCTCAATCGCAAGCGTAGTATTTTTTCTTAACCTTACGCCCGTGCCCTTTCTACCAAAATTAGGAACTTGTGGGTCTTCGTGCACTTCTTTACCTATACCGTGCCCTACCATATCACGTACTACTGAAAATCCGTTAGCCTCTACGTAGGTTTGGATTTGATATCCTATATCCCCAAGGGGACTACCTATGCAAATGCCTTCGATTCCTTTGAAAAAACTTTCCTTCGTTACGTCGATAAGTTTTTTCTTTTCGGGTGAAATTTCACCCACGTATAAACTCCTTGCAGCGTCGCCGTGAAAACCGTTCTTGTAAACGCCAACGTCAACCGAAACGATTTCGCCTGCTTTTATAACTCTATTACCCGGAATTCCGTGAACGACTTGCTCATCTATTGATATGCAAGTTGATTTTGGAAACCCGTATAATCCTAAAAACGATGGCGTTGCGCCGTAAGTAAGTATATAGTCGTGTATGATTTTATCAAGTTCGCCCGTCGTCATACCTTCTGCGATTTTATCTTCTGCAAGTAAAAGCGCATCTTTAAGTATTTTACAAGGCTCTCTCATTAAATCAATTTCGTTATCCGTTTTAATGTAAATCATAATTAATCTAAATTTTTACAAATGTCTTCAAAAACTTGGTTAATAGGCTTATCGCCGTCAACAACTAAAAGTTTTCCTTGTTCTTTGTAAAAACTTATTAAAGGTTCAGTTTGTTTTGAATAAACGTTAAGTCTATTTTCAACCGTTTCTTTGTTATCGTCAGCCCTTTGAATAAGTTCTTGGCCACATTTTAAACAACTCGTTTTACCTTTAAGAAAATCTACGTGGTAAGATTCACCACATTTAGGACATACTCTTCTACCCGTAATTCTATTAAGTAAACTTGAAAAATCAACTTCGATATTAACGACTTTGTCTATTTTTGCAAACTCGTCAAGTGCTTTTGCTTGAAACAAATTCCTTGGAAAGCCGTCAAGAAGAAAACCTTTTTGACAGTCGCTTTCACTAAGTCTTTGCCTCACTATTTCTACCGTAACCTCGTCGGGAACAAGTTGCCCTTTGTCAATATAACTTTTTGCAACTTTACCTATTTCCGTGCCGTTTTTAATATTAGCCCTAAAAATATCGCCCGTTGAAATATGTGGAATATTGTATTTTTCAGCAAGTTGTTTTGCTTGCGTACCTTTGCCTGCGCCTGGTGCTCCAAGTAGAATAACGTTCATATTACTTTAAAAATCCTTTGTAGTTTTTCATCATAATTTGCGATTCAAGCGCTGTATTAAATTCAGTTGCTACCGATACGGCGATTAATAATCCCGTTGCAGTAAACGCGCCCGATACAGACGGATTTATTGCTTGGAAAACAATTGATGGTATAAGCGCTAAAAGTGCAAGGAATATCGCGCCGAATAAAGTAATTCTACCACTAATCTTTTTAAGATATTCGGCAGTAGGTTTACCCGGTCTAATACCCATTACGAAACCACCGTTTTGTTGAATGCTTTTTGCTATATCGTCAGGATTAAATTGAATTGACGTATAGAAATAAGCAAAAAATACTATAAGTAAGCAAAGTAATATCATATATACCCAAGATTGAGTACCTATATATTGTTGCCACCAAACTAAGCCGTTTTCCCAACCGAATAACGTCATTATAAGTTCTGGGAAACTTAAGATTGAAAAGGCGAAAATTAATGGAAGAACGCCGTTTGAGTTAACCTTAATAGGAATAACCGTACTTTGTCCACCGTACATTTTATTGCCTTTAATTTGTTTTGCGTATTGAACGGGAATTTTCCTTTCGGCAAGTTCAACGGTAACGATACAAGTAAATATAACTATAATCGCTATTATGAAAGCAACTAATTTCCAGAAATTTTCAAGATTGTTGCCAACGCCTTTTATCATATCAATTACTGCAAGACCAGCAGATGCTATGATACCTGCAAAAATTAAAAGTGATATACCGTTTGAAATACCGTATTCGGTAATTCTTTCGCCAATCCACATAGTGATAACCGTACCAGCCGTGTAGAAAAGGATAAGTACGATTACTGCTAACCATTTTTGATTAAAAAGCATCGCAGTAATTGAAGTACTACCTTCAACGCTTGTAAGAGCATCACCAAAGTTTAATATAATGCCGAGCGATTGAATTATTGCAAGAATAATCGTAACGTATCTTGTATATTGCGCAATTCTCTTTCTTCCTTCTTCGCCTTGCTTAGAAAGTCTTTCAAGAGAAGGGATTGCAACAGCAAGAAGTTGCATAATAATCGACGCGTTAATATACGGACCGATACCCATTGCAAATAACGTACCGTTCATTAACGAACCACCCGTCATCATATTCATTATGTTAAGGTAAGATAAACTTTGTAACGCTTCGGTATTAAGCATATTGCCCGTACCTACGCCTGGAACAGGTATATAACAACCTATTCTATATATAAGTAAGAACAAAAGCGTGAACCAAATTTTTACACGAATTTCCTTAACCTTAAACGCTTGTTTTAACGTTTCAAACATTTTTTACCTCCAAGTAAGGTAATTAAACTTCTTCGCAAGTACCGCCAGCTGCCTCAATAGCTTCCTTAGCTGTTTGTGAGAACTTATTAGCTTTTACGGTTAATGCAACTTCAAGTTTGCCATTACCTAAAACTTTAAGACCAGCAGCCCCCTTAACTTCCATAATAAGACCTGCATCTTGAAGTATTTCAAAGTCAACTACTGCACCATTTTCAAATGCATTTAACACGTCAAGGTTTACAATTGCGTATACCTTTCTAAAGTGATTGTTGAAACCACGTTTTGGAACTCTACGGATAAGAGGCATTTGACCACCTTCAAAGCCTGGTCTTACGCCACCACCACTTCTTGCCCATTGTCCTTTGTGACCTTTACCACTCGTTTTACCAAGACCAGAACCTATACCACGGCCAAGTCTTTTTGAAGTAGTTCTGCTACCTTCAGCAGGTTGTATCGTATCAATTCTCATAATTCTACCTCTCAAACGTTTTCAACTTTTACAAGGTGGCTAACTACTTTGAGTTGACCTTGTAAAGTTGCTGAGTCGGCAAATACTTTTGACTGACCCACTTTGTGAAGACCAAGGGCTAATACAGTACCCTTTTGAGCTTTAGAACAAGAAATCGTACTTTTTACAAGTGTAACTTTAATTTGCATAATTCTTCTCCTTAATCTCTAATTTCTTCAACAGTTTTACCACGAAGGCGAGCAACTTCTTCAATTGATTTAAGTCCGTAAAGACCAGCAATTGCTGCTTTAACCATATTGATAGGATTGCTTGTGCCGTGTGATTTTGTTCTAATGTTCTTAACGCCTACTGCTTCCATAACTGCACGAACAGGACCACCAGCGATAACACCAGTACCTTCTTCAGCAGGGAGCATAACGATTGAACCTCTACCAAATTTACCAACAGTTTCGTGTGAAATAGTATTTCCAACGAGTGATACTTTTCTCATAGCCTTTTTAGCTTGAGCAGTTGCTTTATCGATTGCTTCTGGAACTTCGTTTGCTTTACCCATACCACAACCAACTCTACCGTTTTCGTCACCTACTACTACTAAAGCAGCAAAACGCATCTTACGACCACCTTTTACAACCTTAGTTACACGATTAACCGAAATAAGTTTTTTAATTAAGCCGTCTTTTTCTTCTTGTTTTCTAGGGGCTCTGTTTTCTCTTGCCATATCCATTTACCTCCTATTAGAATTTAAGGCCGGCTTCTCTTGCGCCGTCTGCTAAGCATTCAACACGACCAGTGTAAATATATCCACCTCTGTCAAATACTACGTTTTCAATACCTTTTGCAAGGGCCTTTTTAGCAAGTTCTTGTCCTACAACTTTACTTGCTTCTTTCTTAGTTAAGTCTTTTACTAATTCAATTACAGCCTTTTCAACAGTTGAACAAGCAACTAAAGTGTTTCCTGTTACGTCGTCAATTATTTGTGCATAAATATGATTAAGACTTCTATATACGCAAAGTCTTGGACATTCTGCAGTACCAGAAACCTTTTTTCTTACCCTTGCGTGTCTTTTTAATCTATCAGCATTTTTATCGATTTTTGATATCATATCAGTTCACTCCTTACTTACCTGCCGTCTTACCTTCCTTACGTTCGATTACTTCGTCGTTATAACGAATACCGTATCCGTGGTAAGGTTCAGGTTTTCTAATGGCTCTAATTTTAGCGGCTTCGCCACCAACAAGTTCTTTGCTAATACCTTTAACAGCAATTTCCGTTGGAGAAACAACCGTTAAAGTAACACCTTCAACTGCCTTATATTCAACAGGGTGGCTTAAACCTACGTTTAAAGTAACGTCTTTACCGTTTTGAACTACTTTCCAACCTACACCGTTAACTATAAGGTTCTTTTGGTAACCTTTAGTTACGCCTACTACCATATTCGCTAAAAGGGCTCTATATAAACCGTGTTTAGCTCTTGTAGTATTAATTTCGTTTGCTCTTGTTACGATAATTTCGCCGTTTTCAACTTTAACGCCGATAACTGCGTTATCAAAAGTTTGAGTTAAAGTACCAAGCGCACCTTTTACCGTTAAAAGATTACCTTCAATTTTAACTTCTACGCCCTCTGGTAATTTGATAGGGGCTTTACCTATTCTTGACATTGTATATACCCCCTATTACCATACGTAAGCAAGAACTTCACCACCGTGGTTTGCTTTTCTTGCTTCTTTATCCGTCATAATTCCCTTTGGTGTAGAAATTATTGCGATTCCTAATCCACCAAGAACTTTTGGAAGTTCATCGTGGCCTGCATAAATACGAAGACCTGGTTTAGAAATTCTTTTAAGTCCGTTTATAACTTTTTCACCGTTTGGTCCGTATTTTAAAGTGATAACGATTTTACCTTGAACGCCGTCTTCAACAGTTTCAAAACCATTGATATAGCCTTCTTGCAAAAGAAGTCTAGCAATTTCTTTTTTAATGTTTGATGCTGGAACTTCAACCGTTTCATGCTTTACTACTAACGCGTTTCTTATGCGTGTGAGCATATCTGCAATTGTATCTGTCATTTTATGTTCCTCCTTATTACCAACTTGACTTCTTTACGCCTGGAATTTGTCCTTTATACGCTAAGTTTCTGAAGCATATACGACAAATACCATATTTACGCAATACAGCGTGTGGACGACCACAAATACTGCATCTTGTATAAGCTCTCGTAGAGAACTTTGGTTCTTTTTGTTGTTTATTTATCATTGCTTTTCTTGCCATGACTGTATATCTCCTTAATTAGCTTTAAAAGGCATACCCATTGCTTTAAGTAATTCGTATGCTTCTTCATCTGTTTTCGCAGTAGTTACGAAACAAATGTCAAAACCCCTTATTTTATCCACTTGGTCATATTGAATTTCTGGGAAAATAAGTTGTTCTTTAACGCCCATTGCATAGTTACCTCTTCCGTCGAAAGATTTTGAAGGAACACCCTTAAAGTCTCTTACTCTTGGAAGTGCTATTGAAACGAATTTATCAAAGAATTGTAACATTCTTTCGCCTCTTAACGTAACTTTAATACCAACCGTCATACCTTCTCTTACCTTGAAGTTAGCAACAGATTTTTTTGCTTTAGTTAAGATAGGTTTTTGACCAGCGATAAGGGCTAATTCTTTTTCAACTTGTTGAACGCTTTTTGCGTTATCTTTAACGTCACCAAGACCACCGTTAATAGTTATTTTAACAAGTTTTGGAACTTGGTTTACGTTTTTATAGTTAAAGTGCTTCATAAGATATGGTACAACTTCTTTAGCGTACTGTTCTCTTACTCTACATGTTGATTCGGTTGCAGTTGCTTTAGCAACCTGAGTCATTTCTGCCATAATAGATTCTCCTTTTTAATTATTCTGCTGTTTCTTCGTCCTTCTTAACAGCCTTTTTTCTTGTTGAAGCCTTTTTAACTTCCGTAACTTCAGTAGTTGCTGCAGTTTCAGTTACAGTTTCTGTTGAAGCCTTAGTAGTCGTCCTACGCTTTCTTACTGGTTTTACTTCTTCAGTAGCTGGCGTAGTAGTTGTTGTTTCTTCTGCTTCTGCAGGCTTTGATGCTTTTTTAGTTGCTCTTTTTTTAGGTTCTGCCTTTGCACTAACTTTAGCGTCAAGCGATGCTTTACATTTTTTACAAATTCTTTCTTTTTTGCCGTCTACGATTTCGTAACCAACCCTTGTTGCTTTACCACATACTGGGCAAATAACAAGTACGTTTGATGCGTCAATAGGACCTTCTTTTTTAATTTTTTGACTTGTTTCTTGTGCAGAACGTGCTTTACGGTTCTTT
The DNA here is from genome assembly GCA_045659885.1 of Christensenellaceae bacterium. Lineage (GTDB taxonomy): Bacteria > Bacillota > Clostridia > Christensenellales > Borkfalkiaceae > HGM11412. Next base: position 12,940 of record JAZRCS010000101.1, on the reverse strand, counting down.
TCTTGAACGTTTACACCTTCAACAACGATTTTATTTTCTCTTGGAAATGCTACAAGAACCTTTCCCGTCTTTTTAACGTCTTTACCCGTAATAACTACAACGGTATCGTTTTTCTTAACTTTCATAGTCCACTCCTTATAACACTTCTGGAGCAAGAGATACTATTTTCATATAATCTCTGTCTCTCAATTCTCTTGCAACAGGTCCAAAGATACGAGTACCTTTTGGTTGTTTATTATTATCAATAATAACTGCTGCGTTTTCGTCAAACTTAATGTGAGTACCGTCTGGTCTACGAAGACCTTTTACAGTTCTAACAATTACAGCTTTAACTACGTCTTTTTTACCAACAACTCCGCCTGGAGTTGCACTCTTTACGCTGGCTACAATAACGTCACCGATGTTACCAGTTCTTCTAAAAGAACCACCGAGAACACGGATACACATAATTTCTTTTGCGCCAGAATTATCAGCAACTTTCAAAATAGTTTGTGGTTGTATCATCCTTGTTCCCTCCTATTACTTAGCCTTTTCAATGATTTCAGAAACTCTCCAATTCTTTGATTTAGAAAGTTTTCTTGTTTCAACTATTCTAACTTTATCGCCAACGCCACATTCGTTATTTTCGTCGTGAGCCTTGAACTTTACAGTTTTAGTGATAGTCTTTTTGTAAAGTGGATGTTTGCTTTTGTCAGTAACTTCTACAACGACAGTTTTATCCATTTTGTCAGAAACAACGATACCAACTCTTTCTTTTCTTAAATTTCTATCCATATTTGTTTCCTCCATTACGCCTTAAGTTCTCTTTCACGAAGAATAGTTTTAACTCTTGCGATATCCTTTTTAACCGTTCTTAACACGGTAGGGTTTTCAAGTTGACCCGTTGCGTGACGGAAACGAAGGTTAAATAATTCTTCTTTTAACGAGTCGAGTTTTGCAACTAATTCGTCGTTAGTCATACCTTTAATTTCTTGTATTTTCATTAACCTTCACCGCCTTCTTGTTCTATTTCTTTAACCATAAACTTTGTTTTGATAGGAAGTTTATGTCCTGCAAGACGCATAGCTTCTCTTGCCGTTACTTCATCAACACCGTCCATTTCGAATAATACTCTACCTGGCTTTACAACTGCTACCCAGTATTCAACAGAACCTTTACCAGAACCCATTCTAGTTACTGCAGGTTTTTGAGTAATAGGTTTGTGTGGGAATATATCAATCCAAACTTGACCACCACGTTTAATAAATCTTGTCATAGCAACACGGGCTGCTTCAATTTGGTTTGAAGTAATCCAAGCAGGTTCCATTGCTACAAGACCGTATTTGCCGTAGCTAATTTGGTTACCCTTGTTAGCCTTACCAGTCATTCTACCTCTATGAACTCTTCTTCTTTTTACTCTTTTAGGCATCAACATATTATGCTTCGCCTCCTTCACTTATTTTAGAAACTTTTCCTAAAACTTCACCTTTATAAATCCATACTTTGATACCGATAATACCAAAAGTTGTATGTGCTTCAGCAAAACCGTAATCGATATCTGCCCTTAAAGTTTGAAGTGGAATTGAACCTTCATGGTATTGTTCGCTACGTGCAATTTCTGCACCGTCTAAACGACCACTTACCATAATTTTAATACCTTTAACGCCAAGACGCATTGCTCTTGAAATTGCTTGTTTCATACTTCTTCTAAAAGATGCTCTTTTTTCAAGTTGAGATGCAACGTTTTCAGCAACGAGTTGAGCGTCGCTATCAGGTTTTTTAACTTCTACGATATTAATTGCAATTTGCTTATTTTTAGCAATTTTTGAAAGTTTACCTTTCATTACTTCAATTTCAGCGCCTGCTTTACCGATAAGCACGCCTGGTCTTGCAGTAAATACTGTAATTGTAACCTTATTTGCAGCTCTTTCAATTCTAATAGAAGAAACTGCTGCTTGGTAATAAGTTTCCTTAACGTATTTTCTTAATTCGTAGTCTTCTTTAAGATTTACCGAGAAACCCTTTTTATCTGCATACCATTGAGTATCCCAGTCTTTAATAATGCCGACTCTTAAACCATGTGGATTAACTTTTTGTCCCATAATTCCTCCTACTTAGCAAGCACATCAAGAATAACAGTGATGTGACTTGTGCGTTTTAAAATTCTAAACGCTCTACCGTGAGCCATTGGTCTCATTCTTTTAAGAGTTGGACCTTGGTCAGCATAACATTCTGCTACTTTTAAATCATCTCTGTTCATGCCAAGGTTGTGTTCGGCATTAGCAACTGCAGAAAGAACTACCTTTTTGATAGGGTCTGCGCCTGCTTTAGACGTATTCGTTAAAATAGCAATAGCATCTTTAACACTTTTACCTCTAATATTATCAAGTACGACTCTTACTTTGTAAGGAGAAATTCTAACGTATTTAGCAATTGCTTTTGCTCTTTTGTCTTTATTTTCCTCAATTCTTTGAGTCTTTAATTTCATATTTTTAGCCATTTGAAATCTCCTTATTTACCGTCAGATGTTTTAGAACCTGCGTGTCCTTTGAACGTTCTTGTTGGAGCAAATTCACCAAGTTTACAACCTACCATATCTTCAGTTATATACACAGGAACGTGCTTTCTTCCGTCGTGAACAGCGATTGTGTGTCCAACCATTTGAGGGAATATTGTAGATGCTCTTGACCAAGTTTTTAAAACTGTCTTTTTGTTTTCAGCGTTAAGCGCTTCTACTCTTTTAAGTAATCTTTCTTGCACGAAAGGTCCTTTTTTAACACTTCTACTCATTTTATCTCCCTCCTATTAGTTCACTCTTTTAAGAATCATTTTGTCTGTTCTATTCTTCTTCTTTCTCGTCTTGTAACCAAGAGCAGGTTTACCCCATGGAGTTACAGGACCAGAACGGCCGATAGGTGCTCTACCTTCACCACCACCGTGAGGGTGGTCGCAAGGGTTCATAACCGAACCACGAACTGTAGGTCTAATACCCATATGTCTAACTTTACCAGCTTTACCAATTCTAATAATTTCGTGGTCTAAGTTACCAACTTGACCGATAGTTGCTTTACAAGTAACGAGAATAAGTCTCATTTCGCCACTTGGCATTTTAACTTGAGCATATTTACCTTCTTTAGCCATAAGTTGCGCAGACATACCTGCAGCCCTTACAAGTTGGCCACCTTTACCAGGTTGAAGTTCAATATTGTGAATCATAGTACCTACTGGTATGTTTTCAATAGCAAGCGCGTTACCTGGCTTAATATCTGCAGTTGGACCACTTAAAATTTTGTCGCCAACGTTAAGTCCAAGAGGAGCGAGAATATATCTCTTTTCACCATCTTGATAAACCAAAAGTGCAATGTTTGCAGTTCTATTTGGGTCATACTCAATAGTCTTTACGATTGCTGGAATACCGTCTTTATTTCTTTTAAAGTCAATGATACGGTATTTTCTTTTATTTCCACCACCTTGGTGTCTTACTGTTATTTTACCTTGAGCATTTCTTCCGGCACTCTTTTTTTGGTCTTCTAATAACGACCTTTCTGGTTTAGTACACGTAATTTCTTCAAAAGTACTAACCGTCATAAAACGACGTGCTGAAGAGGTAGGTTTATATCTTTTAATACCCATTTACTTTTCCTCCTTAAGACAATGAGTCAAAGAACTCAATGCTCTTGCTGTCTTGCTTTAATTGTACAATTGCCTTTTTATAGTCAGGAGTATAACCTTCGTTTCTACCCATTCTTCTAAATTTACCGTGGCAATTTACTGTGTTTACTGATTGAACTTTTACGCCGAAAAGTTTTTCAACTGCAAGTTTTATTTCGGTTTTGTTTGAATTTTTAGCAACGATAAATACGTATTTTTTACTTGCTATTTCTGCATAACTCTTTTCTGTCAAAAGAGGTCTAATTATAACGTCTCTTGCTTCCATTATTCTGCTTGAACCTCCTCATAAAACTTTTCAATAGATTCAACAGCGCCTTTAGCCATAACTAACACTGCATTTTTAACAACGTCGTACGTGTTGAGTTGTTCAACAGGCATTGTTGCAAGTGTAGGTATGTTTGCTGCTGCTCTTATTACTTTTACATCGTTATCAGACATAACCATTAATACAGTTTTGTCTAAATTGAACGCATTAAGAAATGCTACCATTTCTTTAGTCTTACCGTTTTCAACTTCTAATTTGTCGATTACGATAAATTGATTATCAACAACTTTTTTAGAAAGTGCTGATAAAAGTGCTATTCTTTTTGCTCTTACGTTCATCTTTTTAGAGAAATCTCTTGACTTTGGAGCAAATACTACGCCACCTTTAATCCATTGTGGTGCTCTTGTTGAACCTTGACGAGCACTACCAGTACCCTTTTGTCTGTAAGGTTTTTTACCACCACCTCTTACTTCTGACCTTGTTAAAGTACTTTTCGTACCTTGACGTTCATTAGCAAGTCTTGTAACTACTGCTTGGTGTATTAAAGGTTCGTTATATTCAATAGCAAAGATGTCACTTAATTCCATACTGCCGGTCTCTTGACCTTTCATATTATAAATTTTAACGCTTGGCATATCTCTACTCTCCTTATGCTTTTACACTATTTGAAATAACTACGATACCGCCAGTAGGACCAGGAATTGCACCTTTAATTAAAAGTGCGTTTCTTGCTTCGTCTACTTTAACGATTTCAAGGTTTTGAACAGTTACTTTTTCATGACCGTATTGACCAGGCATGTGCTTGTTTTTAAATACCCTTGACGGAGAACTGATTGAACCCATTGAACCTACTTCTCTGTGAACAGGACCAACACCGTGAGTCATTTTTAATCTTTGTTGATTCCATCTTTTAATAACACCACTGAAACCGTGACCTTTCGTCGTTCCTGAAACGTCTACTTTGTCGCCTTCAGCAAATTGTGTAACGGTTAAAACTGCGCCAACTTCGTAAGATTTTACGTCGTCAAACCTAAATTCTTTAAGAATTTTCTTAGGTTCTACGCCTGCTTTTTTAAACTGTCCTTGCGCTGGTTTGTTAAGACGTCCTTCTTTTACGTCACCAAAACCAACTTTTACTGCTTCATAGCCGTCCTTTTCAATCGTCTTAATTTGTACGACTGGACATGGACCTGCTTCAACTACGGTAACAGGAATTACTTTTCCGTCTGCAGAAAAGACCTGTGTCATACCTAATTTCTTACCAATGATTGCTTTATTCATAGATAAAGTTCACCTCCATAAAATACTTTTACTTTTTTAATTTTTGATTATAACTTGATTTTTACGTCTACGCCTGCTGGCAAATGTATACTGTCAAGTATTTTTGCATTTGACGAATAAATGTCAATTAATCTCTTGTGAGTTCTAATTTCAAATTGTTCTCTGCTATCTTTATACTTGTGTGGAGACCTTAAAATAGTAACTATTTCCTTTTCCGTAGGAAGGGGAATAGGTCCACTAATCTTTGCGCCTGCTTTTTTCATCGCTTCAACAATTCTTTCAGTTGCTTGGTCAACCATTCTGTGGTCGTATGCAGCCAATTTGATTCTAATTTTTTGTCCTGCCATTGATTTCTTTCTCCTTTTTTATACTAACTGTTAAATGTGGTCAACATTGCCGTGTGTGTCACACCGTAAGACATAAAAAAATCATTCGCTGCTGTGTGTTTTTTGCGAATGACATTATACGCCCTGGGTGGTTAGTCGCAAGAGTTTAACCCTCACATTTGTCAACAAAAATTATCTATGCCCAAACTGATTTCCGGATTCAGTAAAGCATTTAAAGTAACTTTTTGTCTCTACCCTATTTAACACAGCCTTAATATAATATAATATATAACCGTAAAAGTCAAACGTTTTTTAATACTTTTTTTAATTTTTCTAAATATTTTTTTCATTTATTTTTTATATACAATATATAGTATTTTTATAGTTTTTTACCGTCATATTTAGACGAAAAAAAACAAAAAAAGTCTTGCCATAATTAAATAATAATGCTAGAATATAAAAAAGGAGAAAATTATGACGACAGACGGCGTGCGAAGTAGAAAATTTAATAACAAAGCGCGCATTTTTTTGCGTGCTATTTAGGCGGGCAAATAGTCTAATTTTATTATATATTATATATAGAAAAGAAAAATTGTTATTTGTCCGTACTTGTGCGGGCCTTTTTTATGCCCAAAGGAGATTATTATGAGCGACAAAAACGGTTTAATCGACAATGAAATTATCTTACCTGAAAAAAGAAATTACGAAGAAGAATTACTTTTATTAATTAGAAGTGATTTAACTAGCAAACAATTAAAAGATGCGTTAAGCGATTACCACGACAACGATATTGCTGAAATTATACCAAAACTTTCTAAAATTGAAAGAAAAAAATTATATCGTGTTTTAGGCATTGACGGCACTAGTAGCGTATTTACTTATCTTGACGACGCTGAACAATATTTAGGAGAACTTGAAATTGAAAAGGTAGCCGATATTATCGAGTCAATGGACGCTGACGACGCAGTAGAAATTTTAGACGAGTTAGAAGAAGACACTAAAAACCAAATTATAAAGTTGATTGACGACGAAGTTTTAGAAGACATTGAACTTATTAACTCTTACGACGATAATCTTATCGGTAGCAAGATGACGACCAACTTTGTTACGGTGAATAAAGACGCTACCGTTAAAAAGGCCATGTCAACGGTAATTAAACAAGCAGCTGACAACGACAACATTTCTACTATTTACGTTTTAGACGGTGAAGTTTTTTACGGCGCTATTGAACTTAGAGATTTAGTCGTAGCGAGAGATACAACCCCGTTTGAAAGTATAATATCAACCAACTACCCTTTCGTTTATGCTAACGAAACGATAAGCGACTGTATTGAAAAGTTAAAAGACTATCAAGAAGACTCTATACCCGTTCTAAATAAAAATAACGAGTTAATAGGCGTTATTACTTCGTCGGACGTTACGCAAGTTGCCGTTGAAGAAATTAGCGACGACTACGCAAAACTTGCTGGCTTAACAAGTGAAGAAGATTTAGACGAACCTATTTTTAAAAGCGTTAAAAAACGTATTCCTTGGCTTTTAGTTTTACTTGTAGTTGGTTTTGGAATATCGTACGTTACGCAAGCCTTTCAAAGCGTTATCCCGCTATCGCTTATTATTCTTTACTCGTTCCAAACGCTTATTTTAAGTATGAGTGGTAATACTAGTACGCAAAGCCTTGGCGTTACGATAAGGGTTGTTTCCGACGAACAATTAACAACAAAACAAAAACTGCTATTTATTCTTAAAGAATTGCGAGTAAGCGTATTAAACGGCATTATCGTTGGCTTAATTTCATTTTTATTCGTAGGACTTTACTTAACCTTTGTAATTCCTAACGATATAGCGCATTTAAACGTTTCACCGTTTGCAATTTCGGGCTGTATAGGTATTTCGTTATTTATTGCAATGATAATTGCAGGACTTATAGGAACGCTTATTCCTATGTTCTTTAAAAAAGTTGGGATTGACCCCGCTATTGCATCAGGCCCACTTATTACTACCCTAAACGACTTTATTTCAGTTTGCTGTTACTACGGAATTTCATTTTTAATGCTTGTCAATTTACTTGGCATAGCGTAAATTAATTTAAAAAGACTAACGAAAAATGAAATGCACCTCCAAAAGTTTGTCCAACTTTTGGGTTCACATCAAAAATCGTTAGTCTTTTAATTATATAGTTGTTATAAGCATACTTATCTTACTTATAGTTTATCTTTTTATTATAAGGGCTGTACTTTGCACAACAAAAAACTTTTTCTTTGTATTTATTAAAATTATATGTTTTGGGACTAACTTACAAATAAAGTTATTTTTAACAAAATAACCGTATGCAACATTTTGTTCTTTACGTTGATTTATAACTAAATTTTATTATTAATAAAAATTGTAAGGAACATTTTGTTCCGTGTCAAGCAATTTGGAACAATTTGTTCTACAATACAATTATGAAAAACAAATTTGCCGAAAGGTTTTATGAATTAAGAAAAGAATTTATCTCGCGCCGAAATAGGCACTATTTTAAACGTATCAACTCGTTTAATTTCTTACTGAGAAAACGGTGAGCGTCAATGCGATTTTGATATGCTTATTAAAATTGCTAACTGCTTTTCAGTTTCTATTGATTATTTGTTAGGCAAAACCGACTATTAAAATTTTTTACAACAAACACAACTAACGATATTATTATCGTTTATAAAGATTTTTAAAATATAAAAAGAGTAGCAAAATTTTGCTACTCCTTATTTTTATTTAGAAATATTTAATTAGGCATTTTCTTTTTAGGTAGTGGTAATTGAACTTGGGCAAGTATTACTGCAATAAACACTAACAAACAACCGATAAGTTCTTTACCTGATAATGACTCGCCTAAAACTAACCAACCCGAAAGTGCGGCAAATACCGATTCTAAACTCATAATTAACGTTGCGCTTGTTGGGTCGGCATCTTTTTGTGCCATAATTTGTAAAGTATAGGCAATTCCACTTGACATTAAGCCTGCATATAAAATTTCAAGTCTTGCATTCCAAATTATTGAAAGATTTGGTTTTTCAAAAATACACGCCAATATTAATGAAATTATTCCCACAACTAAAAACTGTATGCACGACGTTTTTATAGGATTTGCACCCTTTTCCATAAAATAATCTACGATTAAAATATGAAAAGAAAAGAAAAAAGCACTCAACAAAGTTAAAATATCGCCAAACTCAATTTTAAAGCCCGTTTTAATACATAACAAATAAAAACCTAAAGTTGCAATAGGTACGCAAACGGCAATAATTTTTGGTATTTTTCTTTTCAATAGTATACCAAAAATAGGCGTAAACACTATGTATAATGCAGTTATAAACCCTGCCTTACCCGATGCATTATCCGTCATTAACGATATGCCTTTTTGTTGACAATAACTTGCAATAGTTAACGCGACGCCACACAATACCCCTGCTAATATCGTCAACTTTGACGGAATTAAAGTTTTTGGTTTTTCGCCATCAATTAGCTTTTTATTGTCTTTAAAGTTAAATATTGCAATTACTGGTATTAAAAACAAAAAGCCGATAAAACTTCTTGAAAAAAGAAACGTAAAAGGCTCTACCGTATCGCTTGCCGTAGTTTGTGCAACAAAGGTACTGCCCCAAATAAGCGCAGCAAGTAATAACATTAAATTCGCACGTAGTTTCTTTTGCATAATTTCTTTTCCTTTTAATAGTTTTACTTTAGTTTAAAACGTCAATATATTTTTCAGTATATTCTTTATATTTTTCACGGTAGAATTGGCTTTCGCCACGCATTGCTTTAAGTGATTCGTGCATATTCATATTGTTTTTAGCAATATCAATTACACAGCCTGCGATATTAGAACAGTGGTCTGATACCCTTTCCATATTAGATATTAAATCGCTCCAAACAAAGCCTGCTTCAATACCACATACGCCTTGGCGTAATCTTTCAATATGACTTGCTCTTAAAAGTTTTTTCATTTTATCTATAACTTCTTCAAGTGGCTCAACTAAATTAGCAATTTCAATATCGTTTTTGATAAACGCATCGTGAGAAAGGTTAACTATATCTATCGTTGCTTGACATAAAGCCGTCATTTCTTTTACACCTTTTTCAGTAAATTTAATTTCCTTTTCTCTTAATTCTTCCGAAGATTCTAAAATATTTACGGCGTGGTCGGTGATTCTTTCAAAATCACCTATTGCTTTAAGTAATACAGACGCCATCGTACCTTCGTTTTCATTTAAAGGCTTAGAACTTAATTTTACTAAGTATGAACCGATTATGTCTTCGTAATGGTCGGTTAAATCTTCAATTTCGTGAATTCTTTCTGCCTTAGTCGCGTCGTATTTAGTTAAACAATCAATACTTAATATTAAAGATTCGCGAGTTACTTCAGCCATTTTTAAAGTTAATTCGTAAGTTTGGTTGATAGCAACTGTTGGAGTTAACAATAAACGCTCGTCAAGTTCAACTGCTTTTTCATTTACTTCATTTTCTGGTATAAGTTTATACGCAAGTTTTTCTAAAAGTCTTGATGCTGGGAATAACATTATAACGCAAGAAACGTTAAATAATGAATGTATTGTAGCAATACCCGTTTCGGTAGCGGCTTGACCTAATATTGCAGGAGCAAACACCCACTTTACAATACAGTAAATAGTTAACCAAATTACAGTTCCTATAACGTTAAAGAAAAGGTGAACCATAGAAACCCTTCTTGCGTTTTTATTAGCACCTACCGAAGATAAAAGGGCTGTTGTACAAGAACCTATGTTTTGTCCCATAATTATAGGAATTGTTGAACCGTATGTAATAGCACCCGTTGACGTGAAGGCTTGTAAAATACCTACCGACGCTGACGACGATTGCATAATTGTCGTTACCACAGCACCCATTATAATACCTAAAATAGGATTTTCAAACATAACGAATAATTGACGGAACTCTGGCACGTCTTTTAATGGTGCAACTGCACCACTTACAATGTCCATACCAAACATCAATACGGCAAATCCTAAAAATATAGCGCCAAAATCTTTTTTCTTTTTAGATTTTGCAAACATTTGTAGACATATACCGATAAGCGCAAGTATAGGTGTAAACGACATAGGTTTTAAAAGTTGTAAAAATAAATTTCCACCCTTAATACCCGTTAAACTTAAAAGCCACGCAGTAACGGTAGTACCTATATTTGAACCCATAATTACAGGGATTGCTTGTCTTAAAGTCATAATCCCCGAGTTAACGAAACCTACAACCATAACGGTAGTAGCACCCGACGACTGAATTGCAGCAGTTACACCAAGACCTGTTAATAAGCCTGCTGCTTTATTGTTTGTTAATTTACCTAAAGTAGTTTCTAATTTACCACCGGCAGTTCTCTCTAACGCTTTACCCATAACGCTCATTCCGTAAAGGAATAAAGATACGCCACCGATAAGCGTTAAAACATCAAAAACATCAAAAATTTCCATTTTCTCTCCTTTTGTTAATTCTTTATTTTAGCAATTAATTTGTTAATTTTTATATTTTGTTCAACGAATTTCTTTTCGTATTCAGTTTGAATATTATCGCTAATATCTTGACTGTATAAGTCGTCCGTTACGTAAAGTAATTCAAATCCGTTTTCTGTAAGAGAATTTTTTGAGTATTCAAAAAATCCGTCGTTGTCAGTTTTTAAAAATATTTTAGCATCTTTTTTTAAAATCTTTTTATAAATATTTAAGTAATACTTGTAAGTTAATCTATGATTTTCATATTGTTTTTTAGGATATGGACAAGAAAAGTTTAAATATAAATTATTTATTAATTCTTCTTTTATAAAATAAGGTAAAAGTTCAGCGCCCATATTTAAAAACTTTATATTTGTTAATCCTTTTTCTTTTGCAAGTTCGCCTGCCGATACAATTACGTTTTCGCAAACTTCAACGCCTATATAGTTTACGTTTGGGTTACGAATTGCCTTTTCTACTAAAAAGCAACCTTTACCACAACCTATTTCCATTTCAATAGGATTGTCGTTATTAAATAAAGCAGTTGTATCTATAAAATTATATCTTTTTTCTTCTTCTAAACGAAAATGCTCGCCTGCAACCTGCATTATTACGTAATCTTTACAACTTTCAAGTCTTGGGTAAAGATTTTTCTTTCTACGCATTCTCATTAAATTTCACCGTTATCGGTATAGCCGAATTCCTTTATGTATTTTTCTTTATCACGCCAGTTTTCAATAACTTTTACGTAAGTAGTTAAAAAAACTTTAGCATTTAAAAACTTTTCCATACCTTGTCTTGCAAAAGCACTAACTTCTTTTATTGCACTACCTTGTTTACCTATTAAAATAGCCTTGTGATTTTGTTTTTCACATATAATATCTAAACTAATATCGTAAATTCCGTTATCACGCTTAGAAAATTCGTTTACGATTACTGCAATTCCGTGTGGTATTTCTTTATCAAATTTTAAAAGGACTTTTTCGCGCATTATTTCGCTAATCATAAATCTTTCCGACTTGTCCGAAACTACGTTTTCACTAAAAATCATTTCGCCGTCTGGCAAATATTTTAAAATAGCGTTTAATAATTCTTTAACGTTTCTACCCTTTCTTGCAGAAACGGGCACTATTTCACATATTTTATCAAGCGTTGCAAGTTTTACTAAATTTTCTGGTATTTTATCTTTAACGGTAATATCAGTTTTGCTCATTGCTACGATACAAGGAACGTCGCCTTGACAAATTGAACTTAAAATATTAAATTCTTCGTCTTTTATCCCGTCGTGGCCGTCTATTACAAATAAAACGAGGTCAACTTCTTTAGCCGTTCTGCGAGCAGTTTTTTGCATTTTTTTGTTTAATACCGTACCTGCTTTATAAAACCCTGGTGTATCTTCAAACACAATTTGATAATCGCTTGTAGTTAAAATTCCTAAAATTCTATCACGAGTAGTTTGTGGTTTTGGTGAAACTATAGCCACCTTTTCGCCAACTAAAACGTTTATTAAAGTTGATTTACCAGCATTGGCTTTACCAACGACTGCTACAGTTCCACTTTTCATCTTAACACCTTAATTTTATTCATAATTTCCGCAGAAAGATCGGCAAGCTCCTCACTTTCCCGGAAACCCAATATGCAGCGCGTATAAGTTTCGGGCTCTTTAACGCAAAATTGATGGAAATTTTCATTCGGAATCAAAACTATACTGCCCGGAACAAGCTCTTGCTGAATGTTTTTTGAAATCAAAAAAGAACTACCTGAAATAAAAAAAACAAATTCGCTGTAGTCATGAAATTCCTGTCCTTTTACTGCCGGTTCTCCTTTTGCGTATTTAAAGTAAAATAGTACCGTTTTAATATGGTATTCAAATAGCTGTATCATTTTCTCACCCCTCGATTAAGTATATCAAAATTTTGCAT
>JAZRCS010000100.1:0-4587 GCA_045659885.1 Christensenellaceae bacterium | reverse complement strand
TTTTTAAATTTAATTTCACCGAGAACTGCTAACGGAGATAATTTTTCATCTACAATTTTTCGTTCAATATATTCTGCAAGTTCATAATCGTTGCCAAGTTTAATATCAGCACCTTTATCTTTTAAGTTTTTTTCATAACGCCGTTGAGCAATATCAGGGCTGTAGCGTTTAGTTTTTTTAAATTTTTTAAAACCATATTCATCATAAACTTTTTCTGTACAAATATATTCACCACGCTTAATTTCACGGTAAACTGTGGAATAATTAACGCCTAACAATTCGGCAATTTGTTTAATAGGAATTTTTATTTTTAAATAAGACTCCAGCGATATACGTTGAGTCCTTGTTAAATGTTTAAAATTTTTAGCCATTGTATAAAACCCTTTGAGTGTTTTTATATAAGATTTTTACGCACACTCTACGCAAAAAATAAAAGACTGCGTTAAGCAATCTTAAATAAGCCCCTTTGACAAGTATCTACTTTATGCTTGCAAAGAAAGAAAAGGAGGTTAAAGCGTTATGTCAATGTTGAAAGCGTTACTCATAACTTTACAAATAGTTTATACTATATTGCTTATTCAAAAGGAACTTTAACCCCCTTCGTTTAGTAGTATAGCATAAAGTAAAAACTTTTGTCAATCCCCCTTACATAGTAAGTCCATACCCTAGAATATAATAACCTAAATTGAAAGAAGTGGGGTTTGCGCTATACCGCGCTAAACACCCACTTTCTTTATTTCAATATTACGATTTAATAAGGATGTTTTTATATTTTTGGTAATACAAGCGCGTTTATTGTAAAGAGTCGCAAAAAACTTTAATAGCCCGTCTTGTAAGCCGATTAATTTTTAATTTTTTTAGGTATAAAAAAATTAAAAAAACTTTTTTACTTTGTCTTGACAATTGCACTCTATCGCTTGTATATGAAAGCAAATAAGAAGGTACACGGCACGCGTGCACCTTCCTAACAAAAGGTCACTTGGACGAGTTTTAAAATTTTAAGTCCGTAAAAACGGCAAAGGGAGTAGAAGATGACTAAAAGCGAAATATGGCATTTAAAAATAGGGACAAGAGTTTCAGATATTCTTAGTTGGAGCAATAATACTGCTTCAAAAGGAAAGGTTATTAAAAGAGAAGTTTACGATGAAACTTGTGGGTTTATGATAGCCCAAGAAAAGAAAACTAAAAAAGTTGTAACTAAAGATTTTTATACAGGTAGAAAACAAATTGCTGTAACGGTGAAGTTTGATAGTGGCGAAATAAGATACTATGATACGTCAAATGATTCTTTTAGGTTTAAAGATTTCAAGGTAATTAAGTAATATAAAAAAGGAAAAAGAAAATGAAAACTAAAAAATGCAATATGGAATTATATTCTTTGATGGTAAACATAATTGAAAATTTACAAAAAAATATTGATACTGTAACCAGGCACGAAGCCACAGCATACTTTATAGGTTATTTTGGAACAATAGATGAAGAAAAGTTTGATTTAATAAACAAACTTTATTATGACGGAATAATAAAAGCATAAAAAAGCAAAACAATGAAACCTAAATTAAAACTAATTTATGAACTAAAAATAATAAATCGAAAAACTAACATTGTAATTAATACGATAGAATTTACAAACTATTTTACGGCAAAACAGCACTTAGATTTTTATAATTCTACGTTAAACTTAAGGGCAGAATTAAATATAATTAGCAAGTAGTTCGCTAAACCCAACCCAACCCTTCGACCTAATTATACATAGTAGAACGGTGTGGGCAAATAAAAAAATACTATTTGATAGTATAGCCTAAAGTATTGTTTAGTAATAACACAAATAAACTATTTTGTAAAGGTGTGTGCAGTTAAATAAATACAGTAGTCTTATTTACTACACTGACTCTCCGATATTTTGCCTTTAAGTATAAAACAAAATTCGGTCTCAACCTACGGTACGCCTTGACAAAATAGTTAATTTATATGAAGAATCAAATAAGAAGGTACACGGTAAGCGTGCACCTTCCGTACCGAACCGAAAGGTCCTTGCTGTGAATATAAAATGCAAAAGAGCAAAGGAGAAATACTATGAAAGCTTTTCGAGTAGTAACGGTAACAAGGGACAGAGCAGATTTAACTGTTCAAGCAGGTGAGAATATAGAAGAAATAATAAATTCTCAACCAAGTAGCATAGAAGTGTTGGAAGTAAAGAATATAACGAAAGATTTGCGTATAGACCTTTACGAAATACAAGAAGCGTTAAGATATTACAAGGTTGACGAATTAGTACAAATGTTAGTAATTTCTATATTAGACTTATACGATAATGCTCACTGGTAAGTAGGGGGGCGACAAATCGCCCCTTTAATTGATTAGTACCACTTTGGTTATACGATAATATCTTTGAGTAAATACTTAAAAAAATTAAGTGTCAGTAAGTATTGACATTATTTGAAAGTTCGGTTATAATTATTATGCTCATACAATTTCAATTTATCATTGGGGTACTATCAAAAAAAAGTATCTTTTCTTTTCGTTACCAATGATAAATTATGTATGAGCAACATAACTTTGGAAAAGGGAGATACGTTTTAATACACTCTCTTTTGAGAGTGTATTTTTTTATTTAAGGAGTATAATTATGTCAAAACAACTTTGTTGTCCCATCTGTGGCGAACCTACTAACGTTTATATGGGGAAAGCAAGAAAAGATGGTTTGTGCCGTAAACACGGTATGCAAGCAAATAAAGGTGAATTAGTAAAATGTACCGATTGTGGTAAATGGAACGAAAAAGACGTTATTTGTGAATGTAAGAAAAAAGAGGAAAGTAAACTCGAAAGCAATGATTTTACAGAACAAAAGGAAAATAAATGTTTATTATGCGATAATGATAGTGGTAAATTTTTATTTTGTAGAAAATGTTATAGTCAATATCACGGAAAAACTTTATTGTTAAAAATTACTTGTGACCAAAATCAAAAATTAGAACTATTAAACGAATCATATGAAGGCGTATATACTTGTAAAGATGGACACATAGTAAAAAGCAAGTCTGAAAGAGAGATAGACAACTATTTATTTGACCATAAAATAGCACACGCATATGAAAAATCATTAGTAATAGGAACTGAAACTTTTAAACCTGACTTTTATTTAAAAGATTTAGATATTTATATAGAACACTGGGGTTACAATTCAGACAATGAAGAGTATACTAGAAGAAAAGAATATAAATTGCCTAAATATAAAGAAAAAGGTATTACGTTAATTCAAACAAACGAAAAAGATATGCAAGACCCAGAAACTGCATTAGAATTAAAATTAAGTACATATAAAAAAGGTGAAATTAACCCAGAATAAAAAAGAGCCATATGGCTCTTTTTTACTTGCTCTTCTTATAAATTTTTGACGCTTCACCTAACGCTGCTCTATAACCCATACGATAACCTGCAGCGCAGTCGCTTAACTTTTCACCCGACCTAGAATTATAACCTGAATTTAATTCTCGTCCATAACGCTTAAACTTTCCAGAAGGAGTAAGTAACGCTATTGTTTTGCCTTTTGATGTCTTGCACACCGTTGCTTCTTTTGTCTTTTTTAAAACTTTTAATTTTGCCATAATATATTTCCTTTTCCCTTATCCCTGGGAGCCAGGTATTTTTATTTTTAAAAATTTTTTTATAAAATGTTGACTTTTTTACAAAAGTTGCATATAATAATATTGAGCAACCAAGCATTGTAATTATTACAATGAATTTTTTATGGTTGTGTTATTACGACAATCAGTTAGATTGTGCGTTCGAGACAAGCAAAATTGCTTGTCTTTTTTATTTTTTATAAATTAAATGTTTATATCTTCTGGGGAATATTGTTCTTGTATGTGTAAAATATAATTTATTTGTTTTTATTGTTTTAAATCTATGGTCAATGCCACTTAAATGTCTTGTCCTTATTTGACCTTTTGGAATAGGCAATATATTCCCATCACGTACATCAGATAATTTACCTAATATAAAATTCCATCTTCTGTCCCTAGGGCTATAATATTCCAACGAAGTAATAGTTTTTACTTTACAAGTTTTTCTACGTTTATTTACTGATAAAACAATTACGTCGTGGGGCTGTGTGGTGTTTGTAAGTCCTAAATCTTGTGCATCAGCACGATATATGTGATTTTTTAAAGCATATCTTATATAATTTCTTGTCATATTTATTCTCCCAAAACCACGTTAAAGTGGTTTTTCTTCATTTAAAGAATCTAACTTTTCGCCACATTTTGAACAATAGTTATATTCTTCGTTTTCAAAAGTTTTAGTATAAGTAATATCACAATGCTTGCAATATTTCTTTTCAACCTTTTTTGCGTCTTTAAACGCTTTTACTAATTCGTAAACGAAATAAATAATCGTAATAACCGTAAAAATTAAAATAACTGTAAATATAAAATTAATCTTAGATTCCATAATATTATTCCTTTATTTCACTATCAAAAACGTTATTTAAATTGTGTTGGAAATAACTGTTCTGCATAGCAAATTCTTCTTTAGTAGCCTTTACGCCCTTGTATTCAGGGTAATCGTCAAGGCCTACTTTCTTTT
>JAZRCS010000099.1:0-30705 GCA_045659885.1 Christensenellaceae bacterium | reverse complement strand
TTACTTCTTTTTCTTCTGAATTATCACCCGACATTACTACTGCTAAAAAGGTACAGTTTTGTCCGTCAACGGCTATCATACCATGTGGCAAAGAAGAATTGTAATAAATACTATCCCCTTCGCCTAATACTTCAACGTGGTCGCCTACTTGAACTTTAAGTTTACCACTTATAACTAAGTCAAATTCTTGACCAGAGTGAGTTGCTAAATGAATAGGTTTATTTTGTTGCGCTTGAGAATATTCGTAAGTTACGTAGTAAGGCTCGGCAAGTTTGCCTTTAAATTTAGGCGCTAAGTTAGCAATATCAATGCCGTCTTCTTTTGCAGTTTCTTGTCCTTGACCTTTTCTTGTTACGGTATAGGTAGAAAGTTTTGCCGAACTACCTTCTAAAAGGTCTGTCATATCTACCCCAAACGCTAAAGCGCATTTATGTATAAACGAAAAAGGAATATCTATCTTTCCACTTTCGTAAGAAAGATAGGTTTGTTCGTTTACGTCTGTTTTTTCAGTCATTTCTTTTACGGAGAAACCAATAATTTCACGCAACTCCTTAATTCTTGTTGCAACTTCCGATAACTGAGTTAAAGTGTTGTTTGTGTTCATGGTTGAATACCTCCTTAATTTTTGTTTATTTTTTAACCTTAATGGTTATTATTTATAACGTTGATTTTTTAATTATTGTATTTATTTATTATTTTAAAGACTTTAAGTAATGCTCTTAGATTTTTACGGGCGAGATAGACCTGTTGGTCATTGAAGTGTTAAGCCAAAGCAGAAACGCAGTATTGCAATTGCGTTTACCATGCCTATTTATAGCACAATTTTAAAGACTTAGAAACAAGCAGTTCAAGGCTCGCACTTTTATTGTTTTAAGCGTTTAGTAGCAAGCAAGACAAGGCACACGACGGCGAAACGCTGAAATAGACCTTGTTGGTCATTGAAGTGTTGAGCCAAAGTAGAAACGCAGTATTGCGATTGTTTTTACCAAGCCTATATATAGTACGGTTTTAAAGACTTAGAAACAAGCAGTTCAAGGCTCGCGAAAACTTTTGGGTGAGACTAACCTTGTTGGTTGTCGAAGTCAAAAGTTAAAGCAGTAACGAAGAAATGCGCCGTTTATAAGACTTTAAAAAATAAAAAATCCGTCCCAAAGAATAATCTTTGAGACGGGTAAACAAATATCCCGCGGTACCACTCAAATTGCTAAATATAGCCACTCAGGGTCTAACAACCCGTATACGTTAACGCAGTAATCACGAAAAGACTTAATAATGTTCAGCCTTTCAGCTCGGAAGTGATAAGTTTTAATATATTGTTATCGGTTTTCACCAAACACCGACTCTCTGTAAACGTTAATATTTAACCGTCTTCGTCACAGCTTTTATAAATTATGGAAATTATAACACACCAAAAATATTAAGTCAAGCGTTTTATTATTACAATTTAAAAAAATTAATTTTAAAGTTTTTGTAAAAATTATTTTATAAAGTGTTGAAAAATAGTTGACAATAAAGTAGTGTTTTGTTATAATCTTTTAGCATGACGAAAGAAGTGCGGGTGTAGTTCAATGGTAGAACACCAGCCTTCCAAGCTGGTTGCGTGGGTCCGATTCCCATCACCCGCTCCAAAATAAAACCACCGTCGGCACTATATGCGCCAGTAGCTCAGCTGGATAGAGCACCGCCCTTCTAAGGCGGGAGTCAGGGGTTCGAATCCCTTCTGGCGTACCAGCAACTTAACGGCGAGAGTAGCTCAATCGGTGGAGCGCCAGATTGTGGTCCTGGAGGTCGCGGGTTCGATTCCCGTCTCTCGCCCCACAATTGCTATCGTTGGGGTGTCGCCAAGCGGTAAGGCACTGGATTTTGATTCCAGTATTCGTAGGTTCAAATCCTGCCACCCCAGCCAAAACAAATTAATATTTGGACCATTAGCTCA
Organism: Christensenellaceae bacterium; assembly: GCA_045659885.1. GTDB lineage: Bacteria > Bacillota > Clostridia > Christensenellales > Borkfalkiaceae > HGM11412. The sequence continues at coordinate 28,769 of JAZRCS010000099.1, read as the reverse complement.
GGCGGTAGAGCACTTGACTTTTAATCAAGTTGTCCGGGGTTCGAGTCCCCGATGGTTCACCACATTTTACGGAGTTTATGACTCCGTAAAATTATATGCGCTATTAGCTCAGTTGGTAGAGCAATTGACTCTTAATCAATGGGTCCTGGGTTCGAGTCCCCGATGGCGCACCAAAAAATACGGCAAGTAAAACTTGTCGTTTTTTTATTATTCCGAAGCCATCGTGTCCTCGAACTATGTTCGACCACTAGCGTGGCAGCAATACCCCTGTCGCAAGCGACATCCCCTTTACTAAAGGGGTCCCCCCAATGGCGCACCAAAAAAAGACTTTCAAATGAAAGTCTTTTTTTACGTCAAATTTGCCAAAATTTGATTATAACGTTGCGTAGCAACTATAATTCGAGCGTTAGCGAGTTATCATTATTTGCGATAACAAATTTGAATTATAGTTCACTAACGTTTACATTATAGCGACAAGTCGCATTATAATTCGCTTACGCTCACATTAAGGGTTTTTTTAATTGCCATCGGACACTAACCTTTTAAAACACTCAAGCAAATTGTCGAAGAAATTTGCGCAGGTTTTTAATTAATTTTACCCTTAAATATCGTTAATTTTTTCTATAATTATCTTTAATAAATTTTATTATTAAAGGTGATAAATTGTTTTTATGAAATTCGTCAGACGGATGACATCCATCACTAATTGACTTATTGTTCATTTCACTTTCAAAATTTGCTAATGAATATGTATCTAAAACTGGTATATCGTATAAATCAGCAACATTTTTAATTGCAATGTTGATTTCTTCAATAGTTGTTTTTCTATTCAAATATTGTTTAAGTTTAGAATCGCCAAGTGGTAATGCAGTCATAAAGAATATAAATGCGTTGGGACATTTCGTTTTTAACGTATGAGCAATATTTTTTAAACCACCGTATACTGTGTCAGTAGACGTGTCATTAATAGTGCCAAGTGACATATTTTGCGCAAAATCATTTGTCCCACCCATAACCGAAATAATATCACTGTATGAAGGGACGTCGTTAGTTTTTGTTATAATTGAACCCCAGGTTCCTTTTTTACTTAAAGTCAATCCACTAACACCAAGATTGACAACGTTACTAAGCCCAAGCTCTTCCCCCACTAAGATAGGGTAGGGTTTTTCCATTTTTATACTATTGTATCTACCAAAAGTAATACTATCACCCAAAGCAGTATAGGTCAAAGTCGAAAAGTCAATCGGTGAATTTGCTTTATTCCTACTATTAAATAAAGTAAAACCTACAAATCCAACTACTATAACAACTAATAAGATGCTTAATATACTTAATAATTTTTTCATAATAATTTCCCTTTTCTGCAATTATATCACAAACAGTCCATAGAATCAACACTATTACTACTCATAAGTGTTTAATTAACTAATTTTTGCATATACATTATATATGACTATAAATGTTAAAAAAGTAGATTTTATTTATATTGTTGACAAGTTTATTCATTATGTGTATAATAACAATGATTTGACCTTTACTAAGGAGAATTTTTTATGAAAATTTTAATTTCTACCGACACTTCTTGTGTTGTTAATTACGAAACTTTTAAGAAGTACGATATTAGTTTATTCCCACTTAACGTAATAGTTGACGACCAAGAATTTCTTGACGGCGTTACTATTAATCAAGAACAATTAAAAAACGATATGCGTTCGGGTAAGAAAATTCATACTTCTACACCACCACTTGGTGACGTAATTTCTTATTTTGAAGATTTATTAAACAAAGGCTACGACCATATTATTCACTTTACTATTTCAAGCCACTTGTCTTCAATGAACGACTTATTTACAAACGTTGCTAAACAAAATTTTGATGGCAAAGTTACGGTAATTAATTCACTTGGGTTATCAACAACAATGCTTGCGCAAGTATTTACGGCGTACGACCTTGCTAAAAACGGTAAAACGGTAGAAGAAATTGTTCAAGCAGTTGAAGAAAGAATTAATAAAGATTATTTAGTGTTTATCCCTGAAAATTTAACGGCACTTAAAAACGGTGGTAGAATTTCACCTGCAATGGCGGTAATTGGTAATGCTATCGGCATTAAACCCGTTATTAATTTAACTGACGGTAAACTTGAAAAATCTAAAATAACAAGACAATTAAAACAAGCGTTTAAAGACGAAATTGACGCTAAACTTGCTACGTACAGTCAAAGCGAATACGATTTTTCAATAATATCTTTTGACGCTAACCCTTCTGCTGTTGATTATATTGTTAACTATTTAAAAAATTCCGTTAACGACGGAAAAATGATTACGGGTTTAATTCCTATAAACGTATGCGCTCATTGTGGACCTGGCACGATTGGTTTTACCGTAACTAAAAAAATTAACGGAAAATCACTTTTTGATTTTATCTAATAAAAATTAATAAAAGCGATAGTAATTTAACTATCGCTTTTTTATTTTTCTTTAATTATATTATTATTTCTTCTACACCTGTGTATTTAAAGGTGTTTTGATTATCTAATACGAAAAATTCAACTTCATATTCTTTTACACTTGAAGTCGTTAAAAAATAACCTTCGTCACCACTTATAACTTTTACCGTTTTTGTATAAAAATTGTTGCTATTTATCTTTATAGGGCTAAACACTTGTCCCCCTTCAATTTTAAAAGACGCCTCTTTTTTAGTCCACTCTTTTGCATAAATTTCTTTCGGCAAATGATAATCAAGCCCCATAAGCATAGGAAATTTAAATTTTTCAAACCTACTTATTCTTTCGACGTCAATACCAACGCTTTCATTATAAAAACATACGCTAGTTAAACCTTTGGTGTGCGTTAACGATACGTATAAGTCGTCAAAATACGGTTTTCCGTCTTGCCTCTTTTTAAGAATTTTTTGACTTAATCCCCCGTCAAATCCAAGCAAAATAAGCGCCTTATTTAACAATTTATACGCCGAATATTTTTGTTCTTTTAAAACTTCATTATTAATTTTTTCAATATCTTCAGTTATATAATTAGGCAAATCGCCGTTCAGCACACCGATTTTACTAATAAACACAATCACCTTTTCGTTTATCATACTTTTCCTTTAAAACATAAAAAAAGTCATATAAAATATGACTTTCTTTAACTTTATTAATCGTTGTTTTTATCTGCAACGTCAATTACTTGCTTACCGTCGTAATAACCGCATTTAAGACAAACTCTATGAGATTGTTTCATTTCGTGGCATTGAGGACATTCAACAAGTGTAGGTACGCTTGCTTTGTAGTTACTTGCAAACCTTTTATTACCTCTTTGTTTTGAAACTTTCGACTTTGGAACTGCCATTTTAAATTACCTCTCTTTTAATATTTGCAACTGCAAGGCGTTTTATTAAGATTAGCCCCACAATTAGGACATAACCCTTTACAATCGTCTTTACAGTATATTGACGTTACCATTTCAGTATAAAATACGTCGTTAATAGCATCAGTTAAATCTACAACGCCACTTTTGTAATAATAATCGTCTTCTTCTGCATCAAATAAAACGAATTTAAAAGAAAAGTCGCGTTTAAATAGATAAACAGCATCTTCAAGACACCTTGCACATTTACCAACAATGGTGCATTCAACCGTTCCGTCAACGTAAACGTCCTCATCGTGAAGTTCCAAAGAACCTTTTACTTTAACGAGTTTGTCGATACGGGCATCTGGAATTAATACTATTTGACTTTGTGGATTATAATTAAATTCAAAATCACTTTCAAATTTACCACTATATTTTAACTTTCTAACGTCAATTTTCATTATTTTTATAAAATACTAATAAATTATATAATAATTATTACTTATTGTCAAACTTTTAGTTGACGATTTTTAAAATATTTCTTATTTAGAAAACGCTAAATCTAAAGTATCCCTTGCGATAACTAATTCTTCGTTAGTAGGAATTATTAACACTTTAACTTTACCGTCTTTAGCAGTAATATCTCTTATTTCGCCGTTGTTTCTTTGATTATTCTTTTCTTCGTCGATTTTAATACCAAGGAATTCTAATTCTTCACAGATTTCCCATCTCATATTAACGTCGTTTTCACCTACGCCTGCAGTAAATACAACACAGTCAACGCCACCCATTGCAGCAGCGTATGAACCGATATACTTTTTAACGCTATAAGCAAAAATGTCAAGAGCAAGTCTTGCCCTATGATTGCCCTCGTTTGCAGCGTTACGTAAATCTCTAAAGTCTGAACTTACACCACTAATACCAAGCATACCTGATTTTTTGTTTAAGTAATCAACTGCTTGCTTAATATCCATACCCGTTTTCTTCATTAAAAATTCAATGATTGCAGGGTCAAGTTCGCCCGAACGAGTTCCCATAGGAACGCCCCCAAGTGGAGTGAAACTCATACTTGTGTCAAAACATTTACCGTCTTTAACTGCCGAAATTGAAGAGCCGTTACCAAGGTGACAAGTAATAATTTTGCTACCTTTATCAAGGTTAAGATATTTAATTGCTTCACCAGAAACGAAACGGTGGCTTGTACCATGGAAACCGTATCTTCTAATTCTGTGTTCTTTGTACGCTTCGTAAGGAAGACCGAAAATATACGCCTTTTCTGGCATAGTTTGGTGGAAAGAAGTATCGAATACGAGCACCATAGGAGTGTTTGGCATAACTTGTTGGCACGCTTTTACACCTGCGATATTTGGTCTTTGGTGTAAAGGTCCAAGTTCGGCGTTTGCTAAACAAATTTCAATATTTTCTTCAGTTGCAAGTGCTGGACCACTAAAGTTTTCAGCGCTGTGAAGTACCCTATGACCTACTGCGTCAATTTCTTCCATTGACTTGATGCAACCCATTTTCTCGTCGATTAAAGTTTTTAAAACGAGTTTGATTGCTTCGGCGTGAGTTGGCATATCTTCTTTAATTTCGTAAGACGAGCCACTGTATTTATGTGTTAACATTGAACCTTCAATACCTATTCTTTCACATAAACCTTTTGCGATTACGCCTTCCGTTTCCATATCGATAAGTTGATATTTTAATGATGAACTACCTGCGTTAATAACTAAAATTTTCATTTTGTAACTCCTTAAAATTATTGTGCTTGTAAAGCAGTAATTGCTACTACTGCGATAACGTCTTCAACGTTACATCCACGTGATAAGTCGTTAATAGGTTTTGCAAAGCCTTGACATATAGGACCAAGCGCCATATAACCACCAAAACGTTGAGCAATTTTATAGCCGATATTACCTGCGTTAATATTAGGGAAAATAAATACGTTTGCTTTACCTGCAATTTCCGAGTTAGGTGCTTTTAATAAGCCAACTTCCGGTGCAACTGCAGCGTCAAATTGAAATTCACCATCAATTTTAACGTTAGGAGCAAGTTCTTTAGCAATTCTTGTTGCTTCTTGCATTTTTGGAACTGATTTAAAGAATTTATCGTCGTTACCCGAACCTTTCGTTGAGAAAGAAAGCATTGCTACTCTTGGTTCGATGCCTGCAATCTTTTGGGCAGTTTCAGCAGAAGAAATTGCAATATCTGCAATTTGGTTTGCATCTGGCTCAATATTGATAGCACAATCGCCAAATACGGCAACGCCGTCTGGGTTATATTCGTTTTCTCTTGGAGAAATCATAATGAAACTACTTGAAACGGTGTTAATTCCAGGAGCAGTTTTAATAACTTGTAAACCTGGTCTTAAAGTGTTTGCAGTTGAGTGGCAAGCACCCGATACCATACCGTCAACGTCGCCTGCTTTAAGCATCAACGATGCGTACATCGTATAGTCTTTTAAAATACTTGCTTTTGCTTCTTCAACAGTAGCGTATTCTGGAGCGCCAGTTTTTCTGTTCACTTTACCTTTTCTTATTTCAAAAAGCATTTTAGCGTATTCTTCGGTTTTTTCATAAGTTTCTGGATTAATAATTATAACGCCTTCTAAATCAACGCCTACATTATTTGCCTTAATACTTTCTTCATTACCTAAAAGAATAATTTTTGCAATCTTTTCTTCTGCGATTTTAGATGCTGCAACTACTACCCTGCTATCTTCACCTTCGGGCAATACTACCGTTTTGTTAAGGGCTATCGCCTTTTGCTTAATTTCATTAAGAATGTCTTTCATACAAATCTCCTAAAAAAGTTTTAGTTTTACTTTATTATTTTTTATTTTTAGTGTATTATATACTTGTGGCACAGTCGCCATTATATATTATATAACATAATTTTATAAAAGTAAATTATAAAAAGGGGTTAATTTTGAAAATTTGTACGGTTATAGCCGAATATAACCCGTTTCATAACGGTCATTTAAAACAATTACGCTATATTAAAAATAATTTAAAGCCCGATTATACTATTGTTATTATGAGTGGTAACTTTACTCAAAGGGGTGACGTTGCACTTTTAGACAAGTACACAAGGGCGTCGCACGCTATTTTAGGTGGGGCAGATTTAGTATTAGAACTTCCACAAGTTTTTGCTTGTCAAAACGCCGAAGTGTTTAGTAAAGGAGCGTTAAGTATTCTTTCAAAACTCCCTGGTGAAAAAACTTTGTGCTTTGGCGCAGAAAAGGATAATCTTGAAGATTTCATAAATTTAGCAAAAGTTTTAAATAACGAAACTAAAGAATATAAACGCCTATTAAAAGAAAATTTAAGTCAAGGCAATTCATTTATTTTAGCACGAAAACAAGCGCTTGATACACTTTATAAAAACTCTAATTTAGACCTTTCGTTGTTAGAAGCCCCTAATAATATTTTAGGTCTTGAATACGTAAAAGCAATTCTCAAAAACGGATACGATTTTAATATTAATATATTAAAAAGACAAGATAACGGCTTTAATAACGATAAAATAGACGGTGAATTTTCGTCGGCTTTAAGTATTAGGACTGCTATTAAAAACAATAAAATCGACGATATAAAAAAGGCAGTTCCGTCGTTTGCTTTTAACGATTTACCTACCCTAATTTTAAACGGTGATAGCCAAATTTTATACGCTTTACTTTCTTCTTCTAAAGAAAAATTAAAAGAAATTCCCGATTGTATTGAAGGGCTTGAAAACAAGTTGAAAAATTCGTTAAAAACCTGCTTTAGCGTTGACGAACTTTTAAAAAATTTAAACACAAAACGTTATACCGATGCAAGAATTAGGCGTATTTTAATAAATAATTTGCTTGATATTGATAAAAATTTAGTTAAAAAATGTTTAAAAAACAACCTTTATTTTAGAGTTCTTGCTATAAAAAACGGTAAAGAAAATTTGCTAAAAGAATTAAATAATGCAAACACTTTACCCGTTATTGAAAGAAAAAGTTCACTTTCTAAATTAAAAGGAATTGCTTTAAAAAGCATTGAAAAAGATATTTTTGCAAACGACGTATACTCGATTATAACAAAACGTCAATACGGCGAATTAATAATGAAAAAAATTTAAAAACCTATTGCAATTTGGTTAATAATGTACTATAATCATAATATAATACTTTTGTCTTGGTAAGTATTTAAAATTATTATTTAAGGAGATTGTATAATTTTCAAGACGATTATACAAAGTAATTAATATGGCTACAATTAACGATTTAATCAATCAAAGCAAATCTATGTCAATGGAACAAAGGGTTAATATTGCTCATCAAGCAACTGACTCTATTATCACTCAATTAAAAAAACTTGAAATTAGCACTGAAGCAATCACTGCTTTCTTAATCAACATTTTTAAATTGTTCGTATCTGGCGACAAGAAAACAAGAAAAGACGAATATGTTTTATTTAAAACGTTATTTAATTTAGATATTGATACAGATACTTTCTTCGACCTTACTAACTATGGTTCTGATGAAAAATTCGTTGCTCAAATCGACGACCTTGTTGATTCAAGCCCTAACGAAGTTGCAGTTGCAGTTGCTACTTTAGGTATTTTAATTATTACTGCTGACGGTGAAGTTACTGATTCTGAAAAAGCTTTACTTGAAAGAATTATGAGAAGATAATTGCTTTAACAATTAAAGGCGTAGAATACTTTTCTACGCCTTTTGTTTTTGTTAAATTTTTATAAAAAAAGTGTTTGCAAAAACTTGCAAACACTTTTAATTTTATAAAATTATCTCTTACTGAATTGTGGAGCTCTACGAGCCTTTTTAAGACCGTATTTCTTTCTTTCCTTCATTCTTGGGTCTCTCGTTAAGAAACCTTCTTTTTTAAGAGTAGCACGTGTTTCTGGTTCTGCTAAAAGTAACGCTCTTGCGATACCGTGACGAATTGCGCCAGCTTGACCAGTAAAGCCACCACCTACAACGTTAACAAATACGTCGTATTTGCTAAGTGTGTCTGTTGCTACTAATGGTTGTTTAATAATAAGTTTAACAGTTTCAAGGTCACAATAATCGTCAATTGGTCTTTTGTTAATAACGATATTGCCAGAACCTGCTGGAACAAGTCTTACCCTTGCAATTGCTTTCTTTCTTCTACCTGTTCCCCAGAATTGAACTTTCTTTTTATTTGCAACTTTTGCCATAATCAATCTCCTTACCTTTCGATTTTGAGTTCAATAGGTTGTTGCGCAGTGTGTCTGTGTTCAGCACCCTTGTAAACTCTAAGTTTAGTAATCATTTGTCTACCAAGACTATTTTTTGGTAACATACCTTTTACTGCTTCATAAACAGCAAGGTCAGATTTTTCTGCCATCATCTTGCTGTAAGGAATTTGTTTAAGACCACCGATATATCCCGTATGGTAAGTATAAAATTTCTTTTCAAGTTTTTTACCTGTAAGAACTACTTTATCTGTATTAATAACAATTACGTGGTCACCTGTGTCAACGTTTGGAGTATAGTTAGGTTTATTTTTTCCCCTAAGTACTGCGGCAACTTGTGATGCAAGTCTACCAAGTACAAGACCAGTTGCGTCTACAACATACCACTTTCTTTCTACTTGACCTTCTTTGGCCATAAAAGTTTTCATTGTAATATTCTCCTATAAAATGTAATATATAAATTTTAGTTTGGGGGGCTAATCCAAAATAAAATTCTAATTCGCTTGTATATTTTAATAAAAAATATCATTATTGTCAAGTGTTTTTAAGCGTGTTTTCAATTTATTTTGTTTTTAATTATATACTTTAAGTTATTTATAAAGATATTGACTTTATTTTACAATTATTATAATATAATATATATTAGATACTAATTTTATTGCGTTTTTGCTACGTTGGTTAGCAAAATTTTGGGTTTAATACGGAGTGTTTATGATTGCAAGCGTAAGAAAATTTTTTAACGAAAATAACGTTATACAAAAATTAAATAAATTTTACGAAAGCATATTTTATCCTGCTCTTATTTCGCTAATTATACTTTTGTCGTATATATTTAAAACTGAAGTTTTAGGCGTTTTTATATCTTTAATTATTACTTGCTTTGGACTTATTATAAGTAAAGATTTAAAACCTATTATTCCACTTTTATTAGGTTTTATTATGATTATTCCACGTAGAGAAGGCTTTGAGACGGGCTCAAAACTTTACGTTGAATACCTTTTAAACAACCTTCCTTACGTTATCGTTTTATCTTGCGTTTTAGTATTATCGACTATATTTCATTTCGTAGTATGGGGGCAGTTTAAAATCATTTTTACAAAGCCTACTAAACTATTACTTTACTCTTTGCCTTTTGCTTTTTTAATTTGTTTTAACGGTTTGTTTTATAAAAACTATACTATTAACAATTTAATATTTGCTTTAATTACGGTATTTTGCTTAATAGGTTTATATGCAATTTTTTTAAACAATTTAACTTACGAGCAAAAAACTATCGACTTCTTTTTTAAATGTTGCGCTTGTTTATCGATAGTTTTTATAGCCGAGTTTATTTATCTTTGCTGTACCACGCCTGTTATCGTTGACGGAAAAATTCACAAAAACGCTTTGAATTTTGGTTGGGGAATTTCTAACGGTTACGGCAATTTAGGTTGTTATTTTATTCCTGCTATATTTTATTTAGCGTACAAAAGTAAAAAGAAGTACCAAACTATTATTTATTACCTTTTAGGGATTATTACTTATATGTTTACAAGGTATTCTTTAAGCAGAAACGCAATATTAACAAGTGCGATAATTATTTCTTTTATACTTATATTTATTTGTTTTAAAGGCGAAAATAAAAAACTTTGTTTTAAGTTATTAATAGGTACGATTATATTTTTTGTCTTTAGGCATATTATTAACGAAATACTATCTTACAATTTTAATATTAAAATTGAACTACTTGAAGAAGTACAAACAATGGGCACTAACGACAACGGTAGATATAAATTATGGAAAGACGCCGTTAAAGCCTTTTTACAAAACCCTATTTTTGGTCAAGGTTTTTACGGTTGCGAATTTGAGTCGTGGACGGGATTTATCCCTGGTATGTATCATAACACCGTCTTTCAACTTTTAGCAACTTGTGGATTATTAACTTTTATAGCCTACTTAATTTATAGATACAAAACTATAAAAGTTATTCTTTATAAACTTAACGACGAAAAAATATTTTTAGGTTTAATAATTTTTGCGCTTGTCTTTTCAAGTTTATTCGATAATATAATTTTTCATATTTATCCTACCTTCTTTTACGTAATCGCTCTTTCACTTTGCGATTTGCATTACAATAAAGAAAAACAACTTGAAAAAGAAAATTTATTAAAATAAACTATATAAAGCAAAACACTTTATCATTTCGATAAAGTGTTTTTTAATTTAAATTTTACTTAAGTTTAATAATTTTTGAATAGGCACGAATAACAGCGCGAAAGTTATAGGCACTACGACGCATTGTGTTGCCATTACGGGTAACGACGCCACAAAATAAGCCTTCCAAGCATTAAAAGTATAACGATATAGTAAAGGAGTTATAACGTCGCTTAAAAGGGTAAATAAAGCCGTCATAATAACCGACGCAAGTATTATTATAATTAAATTTATGACGGTATATTTGCTTTTAAAAAGTTTGCCTAAATAAGCAAACACTAAGCATAATAAAGGATAGTATACTAAGTATAAAACTACTACGTCGAGTATAAATCCGTATATAAAACACCTAATAAGCGAAAAACTTATTGATAAAATTAATCCTTTTTTTAAACCGTATTTGTAACAAAATGCCGAAAATAACACCGTAACTATTTCAACGCCACTAACAAAACTTAAAACGAATTGCGCACCTATTAAAAGAGCCGTGTACATTCCTACTAAGGCTATTTCTTTTGCAGTTTTCATAAATTAAAAAGTTTGGTAAATCCAAATATAGGTACAGCCGTTTTTTACAATTAAAGTTTCTGCGCCCCACATTGACGAGTTGTAAATCTTTTGTTTATACTCTATAGTGCCGAACGATGAATTTGAACAGTCTTCGCTATAATCGTCGGTATAAAGCATCCAACAAGCCGACCAATCTGCCGGGTTTTCAATGCCGTTGATAGAGGTTACCATACCGTTGCTAATTTGGAACATATTTTGGTATTCTTCTAAACTTGCCATATAGTTTGCTAAAGTTAAATTTGTTTTATCAGTTTCAACTTTAATTACTACGTAGGTATCGCTTTCTTTAATAACGAGTGGGTCTTTTTTGCAAGCAACGAATAGGCTTGCAGTTAGCGCTACTATTAAAGTAAGCGCAAAGGTTAAAAATTTTTTCATAATATTTTGCCGTATAAAAAAGCCCCTATCAAGATAATAGGGGCAAACACTTTGTGTTTAACGGCACTTGTCTCCTCTGTCAAAAACTTATTACCTTGAATTTTTTTGGTAGGTTATCGGGCTATACCGTAATGACTGTTGCGAAGGAATTACACCTTGCTTCCCCTACTTTTAAACGAATAATCGTTTATTCAAAAAAACATATTAAATTTACGTACTTAAAAGTACAAACTTATTTTAACTTAAAGTTAACTTACTGTCAACTATTTTTACACAACTGGGAAAAGTAAAATTAAAAGTTGTGATAACACTACTACCGAAACGAGTGCTATAGGATAAGTTGCAGCGTATGCGTTAGCAACGTCGTCAGTTTCGGCAACGCTTATTAAAGTACCAAGTGCCGGAGTTGAAGTCATACCACCCGTAATCGAGCCTAAGTTGTTAAGTAATGGCAATTTTAAAACGAACTTTGCAAATATAAAACCAACAACCATAGGAAGTATTGTTATAATGGCCCCGTACAAGAAGTATATTGCGTTTAAGTGTTGTAAGAATTTAGCACCACCAGGCACGCCTGCGCCTATTAAAAATAACATTAAGCCAAACTCTCTAAACACTTTTAAAAGTTTCATATCAGGCATAATTTTTACTCTTTTTATATTGTAAAAATGTCCCATAATTAAAGCAACTAAAAGTGGACCACCCGTTGTTCCAAGTGAGAACGAGCCTTTACCAAGTGGTATTTTTATTGCACCTACCATTAAGCCTAAAACTACTGCAAAGGCAAAAGCAAAAATACCGTAATCGTCAATTTGTAAAAAGTCTTTTCTTCTTTCTTTACTATCAACGCTAATTGTTTTAAGACTTTCTCTTTCTTTATTCATATCAACTTTTAATAATTTAGGCATAAGTTGTACGAATAATACGACGCCTATTACGCCAAAGATATACGCTATACCGTATCCTGCCGAACACGCTGCTTGGAATTCTTTAGGTAAAGAATCAATAGCCGAAGAATATGCTGGAGTTGAAGTCAAAGCACCTGCAAGTAAACCCGTCGCCATTGCCGAATTTAAATTTTTATCAATAAGCAACATACCAGCCGTTACTAAACCAGAAGTTAAAATGATAATAAAACCAAGCAAAACGTAACTTGTTGCATTTTTCTTTAAACCACTAAAAAAGTTAGGTCCTGCAATAAAGCCAACAGAAGTTATAAAAAGTAAAAGTCCTATGTTTTGAACGACTTTATACCCTGCTTCTGCACTTGCGTAAGATTTTTCTACGTCGTCGTATAAAAACATACCGAATACGAGTGAAACTAAAAATACGCCTGCCGTTCCAAGTGAAACGCCTTTAATTTTTATTCCACCAATTAAATAACCGACAAAAGTAATCGCAAATAGCGTAATAAGAAAAAATATAACGCCTGTTATTGAATATGCACCACCGAATAATTCCATAATATACCTTCTTAATTACATATCTTTTCTTGTATAGTCAGGCAACAATCGTGGAGATACGATACCCGTATCAACGCCTGCGTCTTTAAGTTCTTTTTCAAATTTATCAACGTGACTTAAAGTGAGTTTGCCTACTTTAACAGTCTTACATTTTTCACTTGCGTGTTTACCTGCGTTTCTACCAAATACGATAATATCTAAAAGCGAATTACCCATAAGACGGTTCCTACCGTGGATACCACCAACGGCTTCGCCTGCTACGAACAAGTTTTCAACGGCGCTTTGACCGTTTGCACTAATATCTATACCACCGTTTTGATAGTGGAGCGTTGGATAAACTAAGATAGGCTCTTTTCTAATATCAATGCCGTATTTACCAAACATTCTCATCATTGCAGGAATTCTTGCTTCGATAGTGCCTTCGCCGTTTAATTCTTCAATTAACGGAGTGTCAAGCCATACGCCTACGCCGTCGGTTGTTTTAATGCCGTTATTTCTACCGTTACACTCTCTTATAATAGTAGATGCCGTAACGTCTCTTGTTTCTAACGAGTAAACGAAAGGCTCGCCGTCTTTATTTACGAGTTGAGCGCCAAGTGAACGCACCTTTTCAGTAACCAAGGCACCGAAAATTTGCGTAGGCTCTGCAACGCCCGTAGGGTGATATTGTAAAGTGTCGGCGTATAAAAGTTTTGCACCTGCACGATAAGCAAGTACTAAACCGTCGGCAGTTGCACCGTAGTGGTTACTCGTTGGAAAACCTTGATAATGAAGTCTACCTGCGCCACCCGTAGCAATAATAACCGTTTTTGCTTTAGCAACGAGTATTTCGCCCGTTTCCATATTTTTAAGGACTGCGCCTGCTGCTTTACCTTCTTCGTCTTTAATAATTTCAATAGCCGAAGTAAAGTCAACAACGGGAATACCCCTATTTAATACTTCGTCCCTTAAAGTACGCATTATTTCTGCGCCCGAATAGTCTTTACAAGCGTGCATTCTTTTTCTTGACGTACCACCACCGTGAGTAGTTACCATATTGCCTTGTTCGTCTTTATCAAACATTACGCCAAGGTCTGAAAGCCAACGAATTGAGTCGGGAGCGTCGCAAACTAATCTTTCTAAAAGTTCTGGTTTAGCAGCAAAGTGTCCACCACCGAAAGCGTCTAAATAGTGAATTGCAGGACTGTCGTTTGGTTTATCAGCCGCTTGAATACCACCTTCAGCCATCATAGTGTTAGCATCACCTATACGAAGTTTTGTAACTATCATAACGTTTGCACCGTTGTTATGAGCAGTAATTGCGGCAGACGAACCTGCGCCACCACCACCGATAACTAATACGTCTACGTCGTAGTTAGGATTTTCTAAATTTGCTTTTTTTACTTCTTCCCTTGAGTGACCTTGCAATAAGTCGGCAAGTTCGTGAAGCACCTTTTCGCCCTTGTTTGGGCCTACTTTAAGCGTTTCGTAAGCCGTTTCTATGTAATCGGGGTGAAATTCTTGTAAAACTGCAGTCTTTTCGTCGGCAGTCATTCTTCTAAAAAGGTTTTGTTTTCTTTGCTCTCTTGTTTTAGCAACTTTTTGCATTGATTGAAGTTGCTCTTCAGTATATATATACATGACCTATCCCCCCTTATTGTTCAATATCACGCTTATTGTAAAGTTCTTTTTGCTCGTCAAGTGGCGTAGTCATAATCTTTTTCATATCTTCGTCACATTGACCATTGTTAATTTCTGCAACTCTATCGATAAGGTGTTTACACTCTGGAGCAATATATTTACCGTATAATCTACGTGCTAAAATTGCAACTTGTGGGTGAGAAATACCTGCTGGACAACGAGAAGAACATATACCACACATTACGCAGTCGAAAGATTCTTCTGCGCATTTTTCATATTCTCCCCTTTGAGCGTATGCGATATATTGCATAGTTTTTAAACTTTGTGGGCAAGCCTTAGTACAAGCGTTACAACCTATACAACTGTAAATTTCAGGGTACAATTGCATCATAATTTGTTCAGTTGGTTTAACTTTTTGAATATCGTAAACTTGTTTAACGAGTGGGAAGAAAGGTAAAGTAGCAACGTACATGCCTTCTTCAACTTGTTGTTGACAAGCCAAACAAGTTTTAAGTTCCGTTTTACCTTTTATTCTGTATAAAGTAGCGCACGCGCCACAAAAACCGTTACGACAGCCACAACCACGAATAAGTTGATATCCTGCGTATTCCATAGCCTTCATTATAGTAAGACTTTGAGGAACTGTATATTTTTTACCGAAAAAATAAACGTTTACCATTTTTTCCATAATTTTCTCCTAATTAATATTCAGAAGGTAATTCTTCTAAATTGTCCATTCTAAATACGGGACCGTCTTTACAAATGTATTTATCACCAACGTTACATCTACCACATTTACCTACGCCACATTTCATCCTAAACTCTAAAGTCGTGTAAACTTGTGTTTTATCAAAACCGAGTTCTAAAAGCGCTTGCAACGTAAACTTAATCATAATAGGTGGACCACATAAAACTGCAGTTCTATCCGTTGGAATATTTACTTCTTTTACGTATGCTGGAACAAAACCAACGTGGCCGTTCCAACCTTCTTGCTCTCTATCAATAGTCAAATATACGTTAAAGTCTTTTTCATTTACCCACTCGGTTTGGATTTCGTTAATATCAACCAAGTCGTCCATTGACCTTGCGCCGTAAACGATATCTACCGTGCCGTAATTTTGTCTATTTGAACGTATGTAATTTATTACCGAGCGAAGTGGCGCTAAACCTATACCACCTGCTATAAACAACATATTTTTGCCTTTAAAAGCGTCTTCAACGGGGAAACCGTTACCGTAAGGACCTCTAACGGTTATTTGTTGGCCTACTTCGGCTTGGTGTAACCACGAAGTAACGCAACCACATTTTTTGATAGAAAATTCCATAAATTCGGTGTTAGTTGGCGAACTTGTTATTGAAAACATTGCCTCGCCTACACCTGGAATAGACAACATAGCGCATTGACCCGGCATATGCTCGAAAAGTTTTTTACCATCAAGTCCTACTACCCTAAAAGTTTTAACGTCGGGCGTATCTTTTCTAATGTCTGTAATAACGCCTATACTTGGTATTAAAATTTCATTAATCATTGTCTTTTCCCCCAAGTTTTTTAATAACTTTTACGATATTTAAAGATTGTGGACATTTTTTAACGCATCTACCACAGCCTACGCAACTATATAATCCGTCGTTATTCGATGGATAATAAACCAGTTTGTGCATAAATCTTTGTCTAAATCTTTGCATTTGATTTTTTCTTGGATTTTCAGCAGCCATTTTAGTAAAGTCGGAATACATACAACTATCCCAACATCTAAAACGCCTTACGCCTTCGTTAGTTTTAAAGTCTTTAATATCAAAACATTGACAAGTTGGACAAACGAAAGTACAAGTACCACAACCTAAACAAGCACTTGATAATTCGTTCCACTCTTTTCTATCAAAAAGCGTCATTAAATTTTCGCCTTTGAAAACGTCGAGATTAAGACTTGTAAAAGGAAGTTTATTTATCTTTTCTACGATATCTTTTTTAAGCGTTTCAACTGCCGTTATATCACTCGTATCTTCTAAAACCAAACTATCTAATAAGTTTTTGCCTTTTTCCGTTTTAGCGTCTAAATAAAGGTAACCATCGCATATATAACCTTCGATATCGCCTTTTGGAGAAGATGCGTCTATATCAAAATTCTTACAAAAACAAGACTTTTGTGGATTATTACAAGCAAGCGTTATAATAACGGCGTTATCTCTTTTGTTTTTGTACATACTGTCAACGGGCTCTTGTAAAAATACCCTATCTAATACTTCAAAACTTTTGTTATCGCAAGCCCTTACGCCGAAAATTACGAAGGTGTCTTTTTTAACACGCTCGTCTTTTATTTCAATTTGTTTACCACTCGTTTTAAAAGACATTATGTCTTCGCTTTGTGGAAAGAATAAATCTTTTGGCGATTTTACCGTTTGTAACGAATTAATATCAACGGTACAACCTTGCTCGTATTTATAAAAGTTTAACGAGCCACCTTTTACAACGGGAAGATAAAGTTCTTGACTTGAAGATATTTGCTCGTAAAAATTTTCTAAATTATTTAAAGAAATTTTCTTCATTATTTTTTACCCCCTACCGAATCGTTTGGGTCAAGGTCTTCTTTATCGTATCTTGTTAACGGACCAACCGAACAATCGTCTTCACCTGCTTGATAATCGCCGTAAAGCCTATTAATATCGCTAATATACTTTCTATTTATAAGGTGAAGTGGAATATCTTGTGGGCATACCCTTGAACACTCGCCACAGTCGGTACACCTGCCTGCAACGTGGAAAGACCTAATAATGTGGAATAATTTTTCTTCAAAACTATCGCTGTTTGCCTTTGAAGAAATAGTCGAGTCGTCGTTATCAAATACACATTTAACGCAAGTGCAAGCAGGACAAACATTTCTACAGGCGTTACAACGAATACATTTTGAAAGTTGTTCCTTCCAAAAAGCAAATCTTTCGTCGGCAGTCATACTTTCTAACTTTTTTACCATTTCAAATCTGTCTTTTTTTGGAGCAAGTTTTTCGTGCAATACGATTTTTTCGTCGCCTGCAACCAACTGCTTTTCGCATACTTGACATTTTGAAAGTTTAAGGTCGTCTTTATCAAAAGTTTTAGTATTTTCACCGTCGGTGAAAGTAACTTTATCAACCGTTTCAGTTACGCTGTCAAAATATTCGAAACCGTTTTGACAAACTTTATCGTAACTTAACTTGCCTTGACATTCAACGCCGATAACGTAAACGCTATCTTTTGTAATTCTATGTTCTTTTACAAGTTGATTAAAACTGTAAGTGTCGCAAGGTTTTAAAAATACGAGAATTTTTCCACCTTTTTTACACTCGTTTACTAAATATTTAGATAAATTTGCCCCACAAAAACAGTTATAAACGAAATTTTCAAGTTCTTGTTCGCTATAAAATACTGCTGGCGAAATATCGTGCTTAAACTCGCCTTTTTTCCAACCTAAAACTCTATCAACCGTTTTGTTAGACAAAAGTTCTTTTGCTCTATTTAAGAGCATTTTTTCTAATTCTTGCATCTTAAATCCTCCAACCTTTTGTTTTCTCCAAGAGAGTTAATCGTTTTAGCAAAGTCGTTCATAACGTTAGAAAATTTAACGCCTTCTGCTGCCGAAACCCACTCAACGCGCGTTCTTTCCCTTTCAATTCCTAAATAATCAAGCATATTGAAAAGTAAAGACATTCTTCTTCTTGCAAAGTAGTTGCCCGAAGTGTAATGGCAGTCACCTGGATGGCAACCACATATTATAACGCCGTCTGCGCCCTTTTGAAAGGCTTTTAAAACGAAAGTAGGATTTACCCTACACGAGCAAGGAACTCTTATTATTTTAACGTTTGCTGGATACGAAAGACGCGACGAGCCTGCAAGGTCTGCCCCAGCGTAACTACACCAGTTACAACAAAAAGCAACTATTAAGGGTTTATATTCTTTTACTTCTTGCATATTGCGTCTACCTCCGCCATTATTTGTTTAGTAGAAAATCCTTTTAAGTCCATAGCACCCGACGGACAAGTAACCGTACAAGCACCACAGCCTTGACATACTGCTGGATTTACCGATGCTACGCGTCTTGTTTCGGTTTTTCCACCACCAAGTCTAAATTCTTTATCTACGTAAGTTATTGCGCCGTATGGACATACGTTTTCACAAACCGAACAACCCGTACAAAGCATTTCGTCCGAGCGAGCAACGCAAGGGTTAGTGCTTAATTTGTTTTTAACAAGTAACGATATAACTTTTGACGCGCAAGCGCTTGCTTGTGATATAGTTTCTGGAATATCTTTAGGACCTTGACATACGCCCGACAAATAAATACCTGCAGTTGGACTTTCAACTGGACGTAATTTTGCGTGCGCTTCGGTTAAGAAATTGTTAACGTCAATACTTGCAGTAAGCATAGTAGCAATTTTTCTAACAGAAGGGTCTGGCTCGATTGCAGTTGCTAATACTACCATATCGCAAGGTTTAATAATTTGCTTATTATTTAATAAATCTGCGCCTTGAACTACTAACCTACCGTCTTTATCATAAACCTTACCAACCATACCTTTAATATAGTCAACGTCGTATTGTTCAACTGCTCTACGATAAAATTCGTCGTAGTTTTTGCCAGGAGTTCTTACGTCTATGTAAAATACCGTAACGTTGCAATTAGGATATTTTTCCCTAATTAACATAGCGTGTTTAGCCGTATACATACAACAAATTTTACTACAGTACGGCTTACCACAACCCGAAACGTCCCTTGAGCCAACACATTGAATAAACACGATATCTTTAGGCTCTTCGTTAGTTGATGGACAAACTAAATGTCCACCCGTTGGTCCTGCTGCGTTCATAAGTCTTTCAAGTTCTAAAGACGTTATCACGTCTTTATACGTGTCGTAACCGTATTCGTTAAAGTTTTCAAGCGAAATAGGTTTATAACCCGTAGCAACGACGATAGCGCCGTATTCCCTTTCAATAAACTCGTCTTTTTGCGTGTAATCAATAGCCTTTGCTTGACATTTTAATTGACAAAGACCACATTTGCCCGTTTTAAGTTTAATACATTGTTCTGGGTCGATTACTGCAACGTTTGGAATTGCTTGAGCAAACGGAATATATATAGCAGGTCTTGTATTTAAATTCATATTAAAGTCATTAAGACCTTTTTTTGACGGACATTTTTGCATACACTCAGCACAGCCCGTACATTTCGTTTCGTCAACGAACCTTGCTTTTTTCTTAATTTTAACTTTAAAATTACCAACGAAACCTTTAACTTCTTCAACTTCGCTATAAGTTAAAATATCTATTTTTTCATTTTGAGCGCAATCAACCATTTTTGGCGTTAAGATACAAGCCGAACAGTCAAGCGTTGGGAACGTCTTGTCAAGTTTAGCCATATTACCACCGATTGTAGGCGATTTTTCAACGATATCAACCTCAAAACCTGCTTCGGCAATATCAAGCGCAGTTTGAATACCTGCAATACCACCACCTATAACGAGCGCACGTTTAACAACGGGACTTTCGCCAGTAATTAACGGTTCGTTAAGTTTTAATTTTGCTATTGCACTTCTGCCTAAAATAATTGCTTTTAACGTAGCGTCTTCTTTATCTTTATGTATCCACGAGCATTGTTCACGAATATTTGCAATTTCAACCATATATTGATTAAGTCCTGCAAGTTGACACGTTTTTCTAAACGTCGCCTCGTGCATTCTTGGTGAACACGAACAAATAACTACGCCCGTCAAATTATGTTCTTTAATAGCGTTTCTAATCAATGCTTGACCGTTTTCCGAACACATATATTGATAATGCTCTGAAACGACTACGCCTTGTTCTAATTTTAAAATTTCTGCAACTTTTTCAACGTCTACCGTCGATGCGATATTACTACCACACCAACAAACGAAAACACCTATTCTTTGCATTTTATCACTTCCTTACTTGTTTAATTTCCTAAACATACTAACTAATAACTGTTGTGGAATTTTATCGTCTACAAACGACGGAATATCTTCACTATTTAAGCGATTCCCACCTGCAACCCTAATTGCTTCTTGTCTAACTGCCTCAATAACTTGTACGGGAGCAACGCCCCTTGGGCATCTTTCTAAACAAGCAAAGCAACTTAAACAAACGTCTAAAGATTTACAGTTTAAAAGTTTATCAATTTCGCCTTTTTCAATCATTGATACGAATTGATGTGGCTTAATATCCATTTGCTCGTAAACGGGACAACGACCCGAGCATTTGCCACATTTCATGCATTTTTTACTGTCCGTACCACTTCTTTCTTTAACTAATCTACTTTGTTCTTTTTTATCCATAATTTACTCCTTAACGCCAAGCGCTTCGCAAAGCAATTCGGTAAAATAAACTACCGGAATTTTCTTGTTAGAATTTTCAGTTAAATTATATTTGCAAAGTGGACAAGCAGTTACAATCATATCAATTTGATTTTGAGTTGCCGAATTAATAATATTATTGCATTTTTCTATTGCTAAATCTTTGTTTTTAGGAGCAATATACGCACCACAACACTCGTTTCTAAACGGATAAATAACAGGCGTTGCTCCTATTGCTTTAATAAAGTCTTCAATAATTGTTGGATTTTCAGCATTATCAAGGGCTAAAACTTTTGACGGTCTTAATAATAAACAACCGTAATATGCGCCGATTTTTTTATCTTTTAACGGATTAACTACTTTTTCTTTTATTTTGTCAAAACCGACGTAGTCACGTAAAATTTCAAGATAATGAATAACGTCGGTTTCGCCGTTATAAGCGTTATCAAGCGCTAAATAGTTGTTAGCCTTTTTATTAACATTTTCGTCGTTTTTCATGTCGTCGTTAACACGCTTTAAAACGTGGTGACAAGCACTACATAAAGTAATAAGTTTACCACCTTCGTCCCTTGCCGACGCTAAAGTTCTAATTGCTGAAAGTTTAGTAGCAATTTCGTCTTTAGCCATAGGATATACTGCGCCACAACATTGCCACTCTTTAACTTCTTCAAATTCTACGCCTAACGCCTGTAAACTTTTTCTACCGTAAACGTCAAGTTCTTTTGCTTTAGTTTTAAGCGTACAACCTGGATAATAACTAAACTTCATATTTTCACCTTTAATAATTTCTTTTGCTTTAAATAATTTTATTCTTCTATTTCGTCAATAACTTTTTTCATTGCTTGAGCGCTTAATAAGAATTTTTCTTGTTCTTCTTTAGTAAGTGGTGGAGTTAAAGTAGTTTTAACCCCATCCCTACCAACTACGACAAGCGTGCTTAAACACACGCCATTTACACCGTATTCACCGTTTAAAAGGGTAGATAAGCACATAATACTATCAATACCACTTAAAATATTTTTACAAATGTGAACGACTGCTGCCGCAACGCCGTTATAAGTTGCGCCCTTGTTTTGAATAATAACGCCACCCGACTTTTTAACGTAATCTAAAACAACGTCTTTGTCAAATTCTTCAAGTTCGGTATATTTAGTAGTCATAGAATTAACGTAATCGTCAACGTGAACGCCACCGATTTTAACTAACGACCATGGTATAAATTGAGTGTCCCCATGCTCGCCGAAACAGTTAGCGTGAATTTGTGCAACGTTAATTTTAAATACTTGAGCAAGTTTTGCTTTTAACCTTGCAGTATCCAAACTAGTGCCCGAGCCTATTACCCTACTTGCAGGAATATTAGTGGCTTTTATAAACGCGTGAGTTAAAATATCAACGGGATTAGCAACGATAATATATACGGCATTAGGACATACGTTAGATATATCTTTTGCAATACTTTTAATAATTGCTACGTTTGTTTTAGCAAGGTCAATTCTCGTTTGACCGGGTTTTCTTGCTAAGCCAGAAGTTATAATAACGATGTCGGAATCCTTAGCGTCTTCATATTCACCGTCAATAACCTTTGCCGAGCCTAAATACGGCGTTGATTGATAAATATCCATAGCCTCACCAAACGCTTTACTTTTGTTAATATCAATAAAAACTATTTCGTTGGCAACGTTTTCAGCAACTAATAAGTAGCCGATTGAAGAACCTACTGCACCTGCACCTATAATAGTAATTTTTCTCATTTTAACCTCCCGTTTTGTTGCGAATAATTTTACTTTTACTTGCAATATCTTTGTTAAAAATTTAACAAACTTTCTTAAAACATATAGCGTAATAGTGTTAAACTATTTACGCCATTTGTTAATTATAAAATAATTATTGACATTATATCACATTATTTTAATTATTCATAACGTTTTTAAGCCGAAAATGAAATTTTTTATTATTTTTTTAATTTTTATTTACGGTTTTTTTAATTTTTTTAATTAAATTTCTTTTATGTAATAAAAGATATGTAAAAATTAGTTAAAAATTACTTATTTGAACACTTTTTGCACACGCCGTATAAAACTGATGACGAACAGTTAAGTAAAAAGCCGTGTTCGTTAAAAATATGCTTTTTAAATTGTTCCATATCGTTGCACCCTAAGTGCTCGATTTTACCACAAAGCGAGCATTTTAAATGCAAGTGATTATCGCACCCTAAATTTTTATCGTTAAATTTATAAAGTGTTTTTTCGCCCTTTTCGGCTACGAATTTTATTAATACGTTATTTTTTACAAGTTCGGTCACGTATCTATATACGGTAGTTTTGTTTACGGTAATACCCATTTCGCTTAAAATTGAAAGTATCTCGTCAACCGAATAACTTTTGTCTTTATTTCCTACGAAAATACCGTCGATTGCGCTCCTTGATAAAGTGTTGTAAGAAGATTTTATCATTTTGCACCTTCCTTAACGCTATTTTTCACTACCTTTCTTTTTTCTTTTACGCTTTGACTAAGTATATATTCGATTTGACCGTTTATCGAGCGAAAATCGTCTTCTGCCCATTTTGCAATATCGTTATATAACGTTTTAGAAATGCGTAATAATATTTGCTTTTTATCTTCCATATTAGTATATTGTTCCCGAATTTACTACGGGTTGAGCGTCGTGATTACCACAAAGCACCACGAGTAAGTTGCTAACCATTTGTGCCTTTCTTTCAGCGTCTAATTCGCACACGTCGTTTTCTTTTAAACGAGTTAAAGCAAGTTCAACCATACCGACTGCGCCATCGACAATCATTTTTCTTGCATCGATAATTGCAGACGCTTGTTGCCTTTGTAACATTACGGCAGCAATTTCTGGAGCGTACGCAAGGTAGGTGATTTTTGCTTCTAAAATTTCAATACCGGCAACGTCGACTTTTTGTTGAATTTCTTGTTTAATTCTATTTGCAACGATTTCGCTTGAGCCCCTTAAACTACCTTCGTCGGCAACGCCGTCGCCCGTAGTATCTACGTTAGGGGCAACGTCGTAAGGATAAATTCTAACTATATTTCTAAGCGCGCTATCACATTGAAGAGATAAATATTCTTTATAGTTATCAACGTTAAATACTGCTTTAGCAGTATCTACAACCTTCCACATAACTGCAATACCTATTTCAACGGGATTACCTAAACAATCGTTAACCTTTTGTTTATTGTTGTTTAAGGTCATAATTTTAAGCGAAATCTTTTTATTAACGAAATTAACGGCGTTAAAACCTGCGCTTGCTAAACTTTGTAAAGCGTCGCTTTGAACGGTGTTTACGTCGCCACTTTGTTTTAATTTCGTTTGTGACGCAGGGTTAAAACCTTGACAAAACGGATTAACGAAATAAAAACCGTTTTCCCTAATAGTGCCTACGTATTTACCAAATAAAGTTAACACTAACGCCTCTTGTGGTTTTAAAACTTTAAGACCTAAAAACGGAATCCAACCAACGCATAAATAAACCATAGAAACAATCATTATAATTTCATACGTATCTAAACTTTCTTTAGTGTTGATTGCGCCGTAAATAAAAAAGCCGATTGCTAAAACGCACAATAAAATAGTTATAGTCATAACTAAAAGACCGTTTTTCTTAGTAGTATAAATTTTTTCTTGCATATAAATACCCCCCTAAAGTGTATATTATTATGATATCATAATGATATTAATTAGTCAATAAAAAAAGCGTTTTAAAAACGCTTTAAATACAAAAATTGTCTATTATATACTTAATTGCATCTTCTTCGTTAGAAGGTACGATATATTTGCAAACTTTTTTAACGCTATCGGTAGCATTTTCAACAGCCATAGAAATTGCGCCCGACGTTAGCATAGGAATATCGTTGCCCGAATCACCTACACAAATAATTTGTTTAATCGGCACGTTTAAAAGCCTACTTATAGTTTTAACGGCGTTGCCTTTAGTTATGCCCTTTGAGTTTATATCAATTTGAATATCGTTACTTCTAATAACTTCGCACTCGTTTGAAAGTAGGTCGTAAATTTGACTAAAATATTCGTCTAATTTTTCTTTTTGGTCGCAAAACATAAGTTTATACGAGCCGTCTTTATTATTTAAAAAATATTCCCTTAAATCGCCTACTTTTTTATGGCTAACGCCTAAAACGTTTTTGTAAAAATCGGTAAAACAATTTTCATTTGCCGTGATAAAAGAATTTTCGTCGTAGGCTTGTAAATTTAACCCTGTTTTTTTAGCAAAAATCGACGCTTTTATACAAACTTCGCTTGCTATTTTGTTAGAAAAAATTACTTTATTTTCCTTTAAATTTTCAATATACGCGCCGTTAAAACAAGCAAAATAACCGTCGATACCGTCCTTTTGTAAACGGGGTTTAATGCCCGATATCATACGCCCCGTGCACACAATAAAATAGCCACCCCTTAAAATAAAATCTTTTACCGATTTTAGTTGCGATAAAGAAACCGTTTTGTCGTTTTTAATAAAAGTGCCGTCGTAATCGGTAATTAAAACTTTGTATTTCATAATTAGATAAAATATTCTGCGTTGTAAAGCAAATCTTCCCCTGCTTTTAATTTTTTAGAATACACGCAAATTTCTACGTGCGCCTTTTTTTGCATAACGTTATTATAGGTATTTTTTATCGCAAAAGACTTAACTTTTAAAATTTTACCGTGTTGTTTTTTATTTTTAGTAACAATCATTATATCGGCGTGGCAAGTGTAAGCGTCAAAATCGTCACCTATATTAAACGTTAATATTTCAACGTTATAGCCGTATAACCTTGAAAGCATTTTATCGTAAACTTCGGTGTAATGAGTGTTTATGCCGTCAAAAATCAAATTTTCACAAATAGTATAATATTCTTTAACTTGTTTTTTAAGTTGACTAATTTGACTTTTTAAATGGTTAAAAGACGTGTTTAATTGTTTAACTTTTTTATTATACTCACTCTTTTCAAATTTAGAAAAGTTTTTACGAAGGTCGGCTAAACTTTCTTTAACAGTTTCTAACTCAACTTTTAAATCTTCTAACTTTTTATTATATGTTTTATATTTTCTAATATTAAGTTCAATAATTTCAAAATTATTGTCCATTTTTATTTTTACCACCCTTTTTATAGTCGTTAGGATTACCAAGTTGCCCTTTAATATTACCTAAAACGCTATCAATATACTCCCTACGGAGTTTTTGTTGTTCTAACTTTTCTTCTTCAGTTAAGCCTACTTCTTTAGATTTTTTATATAATTCGTTAATTCTTTTTACGTCAACCATTATTTCCCTTTTATCTATATATAATATATATAATAATAAAACTAAATTTCCTATTAATAATATACCACGCTATTAAAAATTTTACAAGCAGTTATACAATAAAATATTAAAAGACGCACTTAGTTGCGTGGCAAAACCATAACTATATTTGCTTAACGACAAGTTTTAACAACGTTAGATGTTTAATTTTATAATTTTATAGTCACAAGTACTTGTAAAACTTATAATTATGTGATATATTAATATTATAAAAATCTCAATAACGTGATTTTTTAGTAAATTAAAAATCTCAATAACGTGATTAAGGGGAAATATGAAACGTAAAATATTAAGCAAGTTAATAGAGTGGAAAGAAACGTCTAATGGTAAAACAGCACTTTTAATTGATGGGGCAAGACGTGTTGGTAAAAGTTATATCACTACCGAGTTTGCTGAAAATTATTATAAATCGTATATAATGATTGACTTCAACAAAGTTGGCGACGACGTTAAAGAACTATTTGATAAATACCTTAACGATTTAGATGCGTTCTTTATGTATTTGAGCGCGTATTTTAACGTTAAGTTATATCCACGTGAATCTTTAATTATTTTTGATGAAGTACAACTTTACCCTCGTGCCCGTGCAGCAATCAAATATCTTGTTGCAGACGGAAGATTTGATTATGTTGAAACAGGCTCGCTTGTATCTATAAAGAAAAACGTTAAAAACATAGTTATTCCGTCAGAAGAACGCCATATAAAAATGTATCCTATGGATTTTGAAGAGTTTTTATGGGCACTTGGCAACGATACGCTTATGGATATAATCCGTAAAAACTACCAAGATAAAAAGCCTATGGGGCAAGCACTTCATAGAAAAGCAATGGACTATTTCCGTCAATATCTAATAGTAGGTGGTATGCCACAAGCAGTTGAAGAATATGTAAACTCTAAAGATTTTGATAAAGTAGACGTTGTTAAAAGAGATATTTTAACTCTTTATCGTAATGACATAACCAAGCACGCCGAAGGCTACGAAATTAAAGTGCAAAGCATTTTTGATGAAATACCTTCTCAACTTAGCAAGCACGAAAAAAAATTTAAACTTTCATCTATTAAAAAAGAAGCGCGTTTTAGGGAATACGAAGATGCTATATTTTGGCTTGACGACGCTATGATTGTAAACAATTGCTACAATTCTACTGAGCCAAATATTGGGCTTAAACTTAATATGGATAGAACAACTCTTAAATGTTATATGGCAGATACGGGCTTACTTATTAGCCACGCCTTTGACGAAAACGGTATAGTTAATGAAGAAATTTATAAAAAACTTCTTTTTGATAAATTAGAAATTAATAAAGGCATGATTATAGAAAACATCGTTGCACAAATGCTTATTAGTTCGGGGCATAAATTATATTTCTATTCTAACCCAACACAAGCTGACGCAAGTTCAAGGATGGAAATAGATTTTTTGATTTCAAAAAGCAAAATAACAAATAGACATAATATTTCACCGATAGAAGTAAAATCGGGTAAAAATTATACCATTAACTCACTTAACAAATTTCGTGTTAAATATAGTGCACAAACTACAACACCTTACGTTATTCATACTGCAGACTATAAAGAAGAAGATGGTGTAATTTATTTGCCTATTTACATGACGACTTTACTTTAATAAAAAATATATTAACAATGTAGAACAAAAGGCTTTCCTCACGGAAGGCCTTTTGGTTTGTTTGTGAATTAGCTTGCTTTTGTAAATTTTATTATTTGTCCATAATGTTGGTTTACTCCACTATACTTCGCAAAACAAAATATGGTGAGCTTTTCTTATCCACGAAAGATTGAATAATTTTAGTTATATTTTTAGCCTTGTGGCTAAAAATATAACAATAAAAAACGCACTCTCGTAAGAAAGTGCGTTTTTGTTTTGTTGTTTACGCTTTAAGCGTGTTTGCTTTTAAACGTTATGCTGTTGTAGTTCCTTTAAATGCAAGGTAACCTACGTACTTAGTACCATCAGTATGCGTGTAAATATACTTGAGACATACTGTACTTGACTTATCCTTAGCCGTAGCAGATACCTCAAGAGCTGCAGGTACGTTGTATTTCGACTTATCAGCATAGAATTGATGCGAACCTGAGTAACTTACCTTACTGCCGGCAGCGTCTTGTAACGTACGAGTTAAACCAGAAGTATAGTCGTAGTAGTGGACTACGATATTAGCAGTAGTTCCACCGATATTAGCGCCACTCTTAACTGTAGGGATAGTTAAACAACCTTCATCGTTTTCTTCTAATTTAATCTTAATAGCAAGCGTTCTTGGACTAGTGCTATAAGCAAACGTGTAAACAGCGTCTTTAGGAACTTG
>JAZRCS010000098.1:0-4088 GCA_045659885.1 Christensenellaceae bacterium | reverse complement strand
CCTTCGTCGATATAGCCGTCGATAACTTCGTTGTTGCCGACTATTCCGTACCACCATTGATGCGCCGTTTCGTGAACGACGGTGTAAAAAAGTTCGTTGCCCGTTAATTTTTCGTCGACGTAAACTAAACAAGGATATTCCATACCACCGTATATAAAATCACTTTGACAAACGACGTATTGCGAGTAAGGATATTTTACGTACTCGCTACTAAAAAACGCCAAACTTTCTTTTATGGTTTTTAAAGTTTTTTCGGGCTTTTTGTCGCTAAAATAATAGTAATAAACGTCGATATCGTCCACTTTATCTTTTAAAATTTCAAACTCGGTAGACAAGACGAAAGCAACGTCTTTAACGTTTTTTTGCTCGTATTTAAAAGTCGTAACATTACCTAAAATTTCAACGCCTTCACATTTTAGCGACGACGCAACGCTATACGCTCCAGGAACTGTAAACTCAATAAAATAATTAGCGTTTTCGCTATAAAACGGGTCGCCGTAAGGATAGTACAAACACTCGACGTATTCTCCGTCTTCAATCACCGACATTATAGGGTAAAAATTGCATAAATTTACCGTATTTTCACCGTAACCTAATCTATGCAAAACGTTTGCAAGCGTCGTTTTAAAGTCTATTTCTAAAGTGATTTCTTTATATTTTTCAAAACCTTTTTCAACCTTTAAAACGTTGTTGTTTTCGCCCGTGATTTCATACTTAACGTCTTGGTTTTCGCATTTAACGTTTAAAATTTCGATATTGCCGTAACTTTTGCCGTTAGGATACGCCATTTGTGTATAAACGTAACTTATAGGCTCGATTTTACTTTCTTTATCGTAAGCGTTTGGGTACAACAAAAACTCTAAACTGTCCATAGATTGACCAAAATTAGTATAGCAAAAAGACATATTTCCGTCAATCGTCATATCTTCGTTTAAAATCATATTAATCGAGTAATTTATATCGTTTGGATGAGCGTTATTATTCGAGCAACCTACAAACGAAAAACTAAAAACAAAAACTAAAAAAAGCACCACCAATTTTTTCATAAAAAAATTCCTTAAACTTAACTATAATAAGATTTTTTGCTTAATATATAGTTATTTAAGGAATTTTATTTTTATTACTTTTCTTCGGCAATAAGATATTTATTAGGGTCTATTTTAACGTCGTTTTCATAAACTTCAAAGTGAAGGTGTGGACCGTCTAAATATTCTTTTTTATTATTTTCGGCAATATAGCCTATAACTTCGCCTTTTTCAACTACCGAGCCTACTTCAATATTTTCGGCAACGTCTATACTGTTATACGAACTTTTTAAACCGTTTAAGTGGTCTACTATAATAGTAGTACCGTCTAATTTTGAAGTCGTAATGCTTTCAACTACACCGTTATAACAAGCAAAAACGTTTGCTCCTACTTCGCCACCAAAATCTATTGCTTTATGACCTTGATATACGCCTAAAGTTTGATTGTAAATAACGCCTGCACCAACGTATTCTTTAATCACGCTACCATTTGTTGGCATATCAAACACGATTATCGAAACAACGGGTTCTTCGGGCGTTTGTACCTGGTCTTGATTGTTTTGATTGTCGTTTTGGTTATTATTTTCATTAGGTTGCTCAATAACGTTATCTTTTCCACCGTTTACTTCCTTAAACTTATTATTAGTGCTAATTATAAGCGACACCACAACTACCGTAATTAACGTTAGCGCCGTTATAAATGCAAAATAATAAGCGTTTTTCTTTACAAAATTCATAATTTTATTTTCTTTTTGTGCCATATTAACCTCCATTTTTATGTATGATGGACGATATTTTAATTTTTTATACTAATATCCGTAATAAATTATAGGAATACCTACCGTAATGCCGTCAGTCGTTTTTGCTACGTGAACATTAACCTTGCGCCCATTAATAATTTGATAGGTTTTAATTTTATTCGTGTAATAATAAATGTTTTCGACGTTTTCTATTTGGCTTGAGTACACCGTTTTTACGTTTAGTTCTTTTAAAAAATTAAGGTTTTCTTCATCGGCTTTAAAACTAAAACCCTTGCTTTGGTAACGGGCACACAAATCGTTAATATTTGACGTAAAAAACTTGCCTTGCGAATAATTTTTGCTAAAAGTAACCTGTTTTTCTTTAAAAATATTAAATTGCGAATACGACGCTACCATAATTATTAGAATAAACGCCACTACTACGACAAACTTTTTTAACATAAAAAAATAATCCCTACCTTACGATAAGAATTATTAACTAATTTTTATTTATTTATACCTTTTAATTTAAAAGTCCTAAATCACGCATAACGACAAGTACTGTTTGGCTTTTTATTAGGTACGTGCTTAACCTTAAAGCGTCTTTTATATCTTCAACTAAAACGTCGCTACGCTTTACTTCTTTATATAACTCTAAATAAAATGCTTTTTCAATTTTTGGTAACATTTTTATAAACGCCGTGGTTTCCTTTAAAAAAGTTTGTCCAACCTTTTTTAAAAGAGCGTTTATAAGTTCAACCCTTTTTGCAGACGGTATTTTTAATTCACTATAAATTTCGTCTTGCTCTTTTGCAACGATTAAACAAAGTTTTTCTATATCGTTTACGTAATCTGGACAAAGTAAAACGTCGCTAAAGTCGTTGGTAAAGAAAAAGTGATACAATTTAACTAACTTTTCAAACCCTGTAAAATAAAGTTTAGGTAAAGGACAGTCGTTTAACAATCTAATAACTTTAATAAAGTTATTAGCCGTTGAATTTACTATAATATCGCTTTTAGCATCAACTACGTTTACGATAAACGAAGATAACGTTAACACGATTGACGGATTTTCGTACGAAGAAAAACTAAGGGCGTAGTTTAAGCCTTGTTTTAGTAATTTGTAATAACCGTCGTCTGCAATTTTTCCTAAAAGTAAGGAACTAAATTTATAATCGATTAAAGTAATTGCTTGCAAAAGATTATACGAATAAGCGCTTAACGTATGATATACGCCACTTTTATTAATATAAGTTTGGTTTATAAACAAATAGTCGATAGGTTTAACTTTTTTGGTTACAAGTTTACCCGTATCTATATAAGAATATTCGTCTTTTAAAATTTCGGTAAAATAAGGCGAAGTTAAAAATGCGTAGCATCTAATCTTTTTTAACGAGCAAAAAATATTCGTTGCTTTAATAAAATCGTCGTCACCAACTACTATGCAAACCTTTTTACTTAAAGCCGATAACGTTTTTGAAGAATAAAAGTTTTTACACGTTTTGCTAACGATAAGCGTTGAATAGTCTACGTTTAAAGTTTTTAAACAACTAAAAAATTCGACGCTATACTTTTTATAATCGGTTTCTTTAAAAACTATTTCAACTTGAGCGTCTTTTTCTTTTTCGACTATTTTTGAAAGAGCGTCTTTTGTTTGACAAACGCTTACGTTTACGTTTAAACCCGTCAAGTTTTTTATTTGTTCAATTTTTTCATTTAATAAAATTGATTTTGCCAACAAAACCTACCTGCCTTTTTATCTTTACTTTATGATAATCTTTTTATACGGTTTTGTCAACCCATAATATATAAGCCGTTTTGCATAAAATTTTAAAAACGTATTGAAATATGCAAAAAATGTGGTATAATGGTAGTATATTCGTCAAAAATTAATATAATTGACGGTTTTTTAGTTACCGTGTTTACGGAGGAGGTTTTTATGAATAAAAGCGAATTTACTAGGGCTTATGCAGAAAGACTTGGGGGAACAATTAAAGAGGCAGAAATTGCTTTATCAAAGTTAATTGACACTTTGACTGAATGTATGATAAACGGTGAATACGTTCATATTTCGGGTTTTGCTACTTTTAGCATTAAAGATAAAAATGCAAGGGAAGGCGTTAATCCTTTAAATAGTGAAAAAATAGTTATACCTGCTTGCAAATCACCAACGGTAAAATTTTCTAAATCTTATAAAGAAATTTTCAATCAATAAGGGGGTTAATAATTATGGGACTTATTATTGCTGGCGCAGTTTTAATTATTGTAGGGCTTATTCTTCGTAAAGTATTATACCGTTAATTTTAAAATTTAATATCAAAAA
>JAZRCS010000097.1:0-5071 GCA_045659885.1 Christensenellaceae bacterium | reverse complement strand
GTAATAAATAATTATTATAAAAGAAAAATAAAACGTATATTTGTTAGATAATAGTAAACCTAATAATAAAAAAGTTAAAACTAAAGAAAAAATATTTTTAAATAAAAAAGACAACATATTAAAATCAGCGCAAATTATTGCGTTATAATAATTTATAACTATTACTTCAAAACTTTCTTTTATCTCTTTACTGCCTACGAAAAAAACTCCTAATACAAGTGAAATAAAAAAAGTAATTAATAAAATTATAAATAAATAAAAATATTCGTTTACTAATCTTTTAATTTTTAAAAATGCGTCTTTAAACATAAAAAACTCCCACTTATTACTATGAGAGTTTTTATTTATTAATAACTAATTATTTAACATATTATCTATTGAAATTCCAAATCCCCTTGAACTGTCGTTTACAAATACGTGCGTAACTGCACCGACTAACTTTCCGTCTTGTAAAATAGGACTTCCACTCATGCCTTGAACGATTCCACCCGTGTATTCTAATAAGTTTTTATCAGTTACTTTTATTACTAAATTTTTTAAATTATTTTTTCTAAAATCGGTTTTTACTATTTCAATATCGTAATATTTTGGCGTTTCGCCATCAACCGTTGATAATATTTTTGCACTACCCATACGTGCTACTCCACGCTCAACTTTCGTAGCGTTTTTTGTATCAAAATTATAAAACTTGCCGTACATACCAGAGTTAGAGTTTTTATAAACTTCGCCCTTATCTTTATCGCTGATAAAAATACCTTTTAACTCACCAGCACGCCCCCTTACGCCTTTTAATACGCCTAAAATAGACGAAGAATAAACTTTTCCACCGTTTATTTCAATTAATTTGCCGTTATTATCTGTTACAGGGTGACCAAGCGACGCAAAAGAGCCGTCTTCTTTAACGTAGGTTACCGTGCCTATTCCTTGTAAATCGTCCCTTAAAAATACGCCTATTTTATAACTACCTACAACGTCTTTTTCGGGAAAAACGTCAAAAAATAATCTTACATCGCCACGCATAACTTCAATTATTAAATAGCCACCGTCGTAGTTTGCTAAAATTTCACTAAAATCTTGAGAGTTTGAGATTTTTTTGCCGTTAACCGACATTATTACGTCGCCAACGACAAGACCTGCGCATTTAGACGGAGAAACTATACCTTTATCGCCCACCACTTCCGTTAGTGCAACTACTTGACTACCTTGTACGTCAATTGAAAACCCACATACGTATCCCCCTAAATATAAGTTTTGCTCGCCGGCGTATACTACCGTGTAATTGTTAATAGAAATAAATAGTATAGTAACGAAAACTATTGCTATTTTTAAAATTTTATTATTAAACCTTTTCATAACGAAAAGTATTTGCAGTTTTTTTAGTTGTATGTATTATCTAAATACAAATTTTATTAAATTAAAAAACGTATCGGCAATTTTTACCGACACGTTTTTATTTATCTTTTATTTTTCAAAAACTTTTTCAATATTCGTATAAAGCATACGGATTTTTTGACAAACGTAAACTTCCATAGCCTCGTCGAAATAAATATTTTCGTTTAATACCTTTTCAATAGTTTTAAGGTCCTTTTCTAAAACGTTATCCCAAGTGTCAGCACCTTCGATAATTACACCTGCATCATCTTGTTGATTGTAAATTTTGTGATTAATTTGGTTTTTAAGCGTAAGTATTTTAATAAGACGGTGATTATCGTCAAAATCTGCCTTGCCAATTTCACTGATTAATTCGTCAAGTTGATTTTTAAATTGAATATACGTTTCAATCGATTGAATATTTTTATAAACTGCTACGTAATAATCGTAAAGTAAGTCGTTATATTTAATACCGAAAACCATTTTTGCATAAGTTTTACGTTTGCTTGGAGTTTCGTTAAAATATTCTATAACGCTTTTTTCTTGCATCAATGCAAGACCTTCTGCAAGTTTATATTTAACGTATGGATTTACAGTATTATCAAAATCCCAAGGACATTTTTTATTAATTTCTTCTTTTTTGTAATTTTCTTTAACAAAATTATCCTTAAACGAACGATAAGTATAATACGTCGTACCAAGGTGACGTAATGCACGCGCCTTTTGTAATACATATTCACAATATTCACTATGTGCCTTTAAAAGTAACGGTGATATTTCTTCGCCCTTTTCTTTAAGTTCACAATATTTATCGTGCCCTGGTTTATTTATATTTATCTTGTAATCTATAAGGTGTAACCCGTTTTGTATTGCCTCAAAACCTTTTTTATTGTTACCAAGTAAAACGTACGTCCAACCTAAATAATCGACGTAAGCGTGTATACTTTTATCAATATCGGTACTGTATTTTATTACGTAACGCCCAAGTTTTATACGTAATTGATGTTGACCTAATTGTAAAAGTATTCTTTCCATATCTTTTACGGTGTCGTATATTAAATCGAATACAATTTGCGATTCTTTATAAGTACCAAGACTAACCATTTTGTTTGTAGGCTTATTTACGTTCAACATTTTCGCATCAACGTAACCGTGTTGTTTATCGTAAAATTTGTCAAGTAAAAAGTTTTTTTCTTGAAGTAATTTATCAAGTTCTGTTTGACGGTTATCCGTATATGAATGATTAATTTTTTGCGTTACTTCTTTAATTTTTTTGTCAGTTTCTTTAAGTTCGCTTGCATTAAAATCTTTTTTCATAACACGAGCATTAGTTTTTACTAATTTTATAAGATGTTTCGTGTAACGTCTACTTTTATCAAGGACTTGCGTATCGGTTAAATTTTTGTTGCCTTTTAAGGTGCTTAAAATAAAAAATATTATTGCAATTACTATTAAAACACTTAATAAAATCCATTTAGTAATTTTATCTTGCGTATCTGCAAAAGTTGTTATAACTACGGTTGCAATCGGCAATATTAAGGTAAGCGCATCACTTATTTTATTATTCATTATCTTCCCCTTTCGTGTATTTTTTTATTAATTTTACAATATCAACGTTTCTATCAATATCCAACTCTTCATAACCAAAATATTTAAGGTCGTCACTTGCCGTTGCAACAAGATAAGGTTTGCCTACGTGATTAAGCAATTGACTATCGTTCATACTGTCACCTGCGCCTATCGTTGCACGATAGTGATTACCAAGTAAATTAGAAATAATTTTTACCGTATTACCCTTGTGTTGAGTTTTTTTCAATATTTCGTACGTATTTTCAGAAGTACGCATACAAACTAAATCTTCGTAATTTTTCACGTAGTCAATAACACTTTGTTCTTTTTCGGTTTCACCTTCAAAGATAAAAAACAAAACCTTAACTACCTTGCTATAATCTAATTTATCTTCTATAAAGTACGCTTCGTTATACTGAGTTAAATGATTTAAACTTCTTTCGCCAAGTGGTTTAACAAGTCTAATATTATCGTTATAATAAACTACCGTATCAAAAGGCGCACTATCAAAATCTTTAACTATTTTTTCACTAATCGAGCCTAATTGTTCAATAGTTTTTAATTTTCCGTTTTCAACAAGTACCGACCCGTTTAAACAACTTGCATAAGTTGATTGTAATTCGCAGTCGTCAATAACGTTTTTAATCGAGTCGTAAGTTTTGCCCGTCGTTAAAATAATGCGATATTTTTGCTCGTAACTTTTTATAAAGTTAATTTTTTGTTGACTTAAAAATCCACGCTCTGTTAAAGTATTGTCTACGTCAAAGAAAAATAAAGGTTTTTGAATACTAAAAAGATAGTCGATAAACTCTTTATCAACTTTTTTATAATATTCTGCGTTACAGTCGTTATCAAGCAAAAATTGATTAATAGATATAGGGTTACCTTGAGCGTCTAAATGACTATAAAAATAATCGTATACCGTCTTACCCCAAGCGCTTAACGAATTATAATCTTGCGAAAGCAAAACTTGTTTATCAGTATCTAACAGCCTATTGTCGTACGGCAAATATTCATTTAATTCTTCGATTAATGCCTTTTGTTTTTTATTCATAATAATTCCTTTATATAATAATAAACAAAAAAACTACTTTTTGCAAGTAAAAGTAAGTTTTTTTATAAATTTAACCTATTATAACTAAAATTTTACAGTCGTTTTTATTATAATAGGTTATACGGATATTAAAATATTTATTTATTTTCACTAATTTGATAAATTTTTAAATAATCAATTTTAAATTGAGTTTTAGTATCTTTACTTAAATGTATTTCACTTGGTATAGTCAATGAAAAAATAACGTCTTCTTCTACACAAGAAGTGCCGTTTGCAAACGAAGTGCGTCCAGTTTCCTGCCCGTTTACGTAGAAAATATAATATTCTTCCGTCCAAAGTAGTCCAAAAGTTGTATATTCTAAGCGAAGTTTTGGAACATATGCATGAACAACTCTTTTAGAATCAATGTTTTCTACGTCACCATCTTTACCGTTACAATGAATTGAAGAATACACGTAATTTTTCTTAAAAAGAGTGTGGTCTTTATAAGTTTCAAAAATATCTATTTCAGCACCGTAGACACCACCTTGAGATATTTCGTGGTCATATACGCCTTCAGTCGTAATCCAAAATGCGCTAAAAAAATCTTCACTATCGTTAACAAGACAACGGGATTCAAAATAACCGTATTTATACTTTTTTCTTAGACGTATCATAGCAGAGTGCCAGCCTTCGCCGTATTCGGTTTCTTTGTATTCGCCT
This sequence comes from Christensenellaceae bacterium, assembly GCA_045659885.1. Classification (GTDB taxonomy): domain Bacteria; phylum Bacillota; class Clostridia; order Christensenellales; family Borkfalkiaceae; genus HGM11412. Next base: position 375 of record JAZRCS010000097.1, on the reverse strand, counting down.
GTTATAATAAGATTTCCGTCCGAAACGGACACTTGGTCTGGATGATTAAACCCTGCCGAGCGTGGCCCGTTTGCACGAGTTTTCCATAATGAATAATTTATATCTTCCCCGTCAAACTCGTCATAAAAAACTAACTCGTAACCATCTAAATTAAGGTCGTTTTTATTGCCGTAAACGAAAGATAGTGTGGTACAAGAACATAATTGTAACGCTATAACGAATATAAAAAATACAGCGTTAAATTTACGAAAAATACGATTTTTAAAAATAACGTTTAAAAAATTCATTGTTTAATTAATACCTTATTTTAAGTTATTTGTTATAAATATTGTATCATTGTTTTATATAAAAAACAATATTATTTATTAAATTTGC
>JAZRCS010000096.1:0-7251 GCA_045659885.1 Christensenellaceae bacterium | reverse complement strand
GCCATAGCAAGGAAAGTAACTATACCTGCTATAATTTCCGTTTTAACACTTGTTTGCTTTTTCTCTGCATCAAAGCCAAGAGCTTTAGCAAACTTTGTTTTTGAAAACTTATCCATCAAAAAACCTCCTATTTCGTGCTTTAGCACAAATGATATTTTTATTTTACAACTTTTTTCGACACTTTTCAATAGTTTTTTTAAATTTTTTGCTTATACTAAATAATTATAATAATACCTATTATTATTTTTGCTAAGCATTGACAAATTTAAATTTTTATATTACACTAAAATTGACCTATTGTTTAAGGAGATTATTATGAAAATTATTTTATTAAAAGACGTAAAAGGCACTGGTAAAAAAGGTGAAGTTTTAGAAGTTTCAGACGGCTATGCAAGAAATTTTCTTATAAAAAAAGGACTTGCCGAGGAAGCGACAGCTGTAAAACTTAACAGCCTTAATATTAAAAACAAATCGCTTGAATACCACAAAAATGAAGAAATTAAAGCACTAAAAGCGCAAGCAGAAAGTTTAAAAGGTAAAAAAATCACTCTTAAAATTAAATGTGGTGAAAATGGTAAAATTTTTGGTTCGATTACAACAAAAGAAATTGCCGACGCCGTTAACGAATTAGGCTTTACTGTTGATAAAAAGAAAGTTTTACTTAAAGACTCTATTAAAAATTTAGGAATTTACGACGTTGAAGTAAAGTTTTTACCAGACGTTAGCGCAAAAATTAAAGTAGAAGTTGTTGCGCTTTAATCTATATATAATAAAAAGCGTATAAAAAAACGACCACCCTTTAGTATTTTAAAACTAAAAGGTGGTTTTTCTATTTGCAAAGCGCTTTAATTACATCTAAATAAATTTCGTAATTAGTTTTTAAGTCTTTTATTAACATGAATTCGTCAACTTCATGTGGGGCTGAACCTTTAGAGCGTAAAGGACCGAACGCCACGCCTTCAACAAGTTCTTTAGCATAAGTTCCACCACCTATTGCAATAGGCTCGCTATAATCGTTAGTTATTTTTCTATAACTATTAAGTAAAGTTTGAACGAATTTGCCGTTTTTATCAACGCATAACGGTTTGGTTTGTTTAAAATTTACAATTTCGCCTAATTTAGCAAATAAACTTGAAATTTCTTCAACCGAATATGTTACGGGATAACGCGCGTCTACGCTTATATAAACGTTTTCGTCGTCGTTATTTATAATATTTGGCGACGCCGTTAAACTACCAGAGTGGTCTTTTAATTCTTTTATTTTATACACGTCTTTAAAAAGACCGTCGTGAATTTTTGTATCCATTAAACCTATTTCACATACGAATTCAACTAATTTATCAATGGCGTTAACACCAAGTTCGGGTGTTGATGCGTGCGCGCTTTTACCAGACGAAAACACCTTATTGCCTTCAACTTTCAAGCCTAATTTTTTAGCGATTTGCTTTTCATTTTCAGTTAAGTCGTCTATTTGACAAAAGGCTTTATCGCAAACGATATTAATTCTTTCTCCACCTTGAATTTTTAATAAACGACTACTCTTTTTTTGCTTAAAAGTCACCCTAAGCATGCCTTTTTCGGCATAAATTACAGGGAATTCACCATCGGGTGAAAAGCCTTGTTTCGGCATTTTAGCAACCTTTTTATAATGTTTCATACAAGCGCTACCCGACTCTTCATCGCACCCTACTATAAGTTTAATCTTTCTTGACGGAATAAATCCATTATCTTTTAATTCTTTTAATGCATAAAGAATAAGCGCTGTTGGACCTTTATCGTCGATAACCCCCCTACCAAAAATTTTACCGGCAACTTCAGTTGCGCTATAAGGCATGTAAGTCCACGCCGAAACGTCGCCTTCAGGCACGACGTCTAAGTGACATAAAATTGCTAAACCGTCTTCGTCGCTACCTTCACCAAATATTATTTCGCCAGCGTAACCGTCGTAATTTATCGTTTCAAAACCTAAAGTTTTAGCGTGATTTAACGTATAATTAAGCACGTCGCTTATACCTTTACCGAACGGCATACCGTCTAAAGGAACGTCCTTAACGCTTTTAATTTTTATTAAATCTTTCATAAATTCTTTGCTTTTTTCAAAATAGATGCTCATATATCCTTCTCCTAAACAAACTCTAAATATATTAAGACAAATATTGCTTTTATTATACACTTTTTTTTAAATATGTGCTATAATAATAAATAATTTATTAAAAAAATTTTTTTATTTACTAAAGGTAGTTATGAGCAAACAAAAACCTATCCACTCTGGACATCGTCAAAGGTTAAAAAATAAGTTTATTTCGGCAAAGGAATCTTTTTCTGAACACGAGATTTTAGAGTTGTTGCTTTTTTATTCAATACCACGAAAAAACACTAATGATATTGCCCATAAACTTATTGCCACTTTCGGCTCTTTAAACGAAATTTTAAAAGCCGACGTTAATACTTTAAAACTTGTTGACGGTCTTGGCGAAAATTCGGCAATATTTTTAAACTTATTAGGTTATGTAAATAAATTAACTAATATTTCGTCAAACACAAATTTTTCTTTATCAACTATTAGTGATGCAAAACAAAGAATTATATCACTTTTTAAAGACGCCAAACACGAAACTTTTTACGTTATTTACTTAAACAAAAAAGATTTGGTTACAAAAATTGAAAAATTTGATAGTGGTGACAAAACTAAAGTTTTAATAAACCTACAAGAACTTACTAAAAGCGTTATTTTAAATAACCCTGCGTCGATTATAGTTTGCCATAATCATTTTTCAAAATACCCAAAACCGTCGGCTGACGACGATAGGTTGACGGCAAAATTAATTTACTTATTAAACTCTTTAAAAGTCAATTTTTACGACCACTTAATAGTTAGTGGCGAAGAAACTTACAGTTATTTTTATGATAACAGGCTTCAGTTAATAAAAGAAAAAATTAAAAACGAGATTTTATAGGAGACTTTATGAACAAAAAAGTTAGAACAAGATTTGCTCCAAGCCCTACGGGATTTATGCACCTTGGTGGCTTAAGAACAGCGTTATACGCTTATTTATACGCAAAACACTACAACGGAGACTTTGTTTTGAGAATTGAAGATACCGATAAAGAAAGATTTGTTGAAGGCAGTCTTGAAGTTATTTATTCTTCACTTTTAAATTCAGGGCTCGTTTACGACGAAGGTCCGGACGTTGGTGGTGATTTTGGTCCTTATATTCAAACCCAAAGGAAAGATATATATTTAAAATACGCTGAAAAGTTAGTGGAACTTGGTGGCGCATACTACTGTTTTTGCACTAAGGAAAGATTGGAAACTTTAACCGACGATAAAGGTAACCGTAAGTACGACAAACATTGTCTTTCTCTTTCAAAAGAAGAAGTAAAAGAAAGAATTGAAAGGGGTGAACCTTACGTTATTAGACAAAATATTCCTACCCAAGGTACAAGCCATTACGACGATTTAATTTTCGGTTCAATCGACGTTGATTACGCCGAACTTGAAGACAACGTTTTAATTAAATCAGACGGACTTCCTACTTACAACTTTGCAAACGTAATCGACGACCACCTTATGCAAATTTCACACGTTATTCGTGGAACAGAATATTTATCATCTACACCTAAATACAACCTTATGTACGACGCGTTCGGTTGGGAAAGACCTGTGTATATACACCTTCCTACAATAATGAAAGATGCAACGCGCAAACTTTCAAAACGTTACGGCGACGCTAACTTTGACGATTTTGTCAACAAAGGTTATTTAGAAGAGGCGATAATAAACTACGTTGCTCTTTTAGGCTGGTGTCCTAAAAATAACGCCGAAAAAATGACTTTACCAGAAATGATTGACCTTTTTGATTTATCGGGTATTTCAAAATCTCCGTCTATCTTCGACGACGTAAAACTTCGTTGGCTTAACGGCGAATATTTAAAGGCTATGACGGACGAAGAATTTTTAAAAAGGGCTGAACCTTTCTTTAAAAAGACTGCTCTTTACGGTAAATTTGACTTGCTTAAAATTTCTAAACTTATTCGTACAAGAATTGAAATTTTCAACGATATTGAAGAAAAAACGGCGTTTTTAGTTAACCATATTGATTTTGACCTTAATTTATTTGAAAACGCTAAACAAAAATCAAGTATTGAACTTGCTAAAACTTTACTTCCTTTAATTATAAAAGGCGTTGAAAGCATTGAAACTTTTGATAATAACACTATATTCAACACTCTTTCTATCGTTGCTAATGAAAACGGCGTTAAATCAAAAACTTTATTTTATATTATGAGAATTGCCTTAACAGGTTTAGAAGTTACGCCTGGTGGAGCAACGGAAATTAGTGAAATTTTAGGTAAAGAAGAAAGTTTAAATAGGCTTAATCAAGTTTTAAATAGATTATAATAAATAATTTAATCAAAAAAACACTAACGTTTTTGTTAGTGTTTTTTACATATGTTTATAATAAAATTCTTGTAATTCTTTAGTTACTCTTTCAGGCTCGGTTATATAAGCAAGTCCGTGCCCTGCGCCTTTTACCGAAATTAAAAGTTTGTCTTTTGCTTTTGATTTTTCATAGTTTTTAACGCCCATAGAATACGGAACGTAGTCGTCGTCTTCGCCGTGAATAAAAAGTGCTGGAATTTTGCTTTCTTCATAACTTTTTGCAACGCTGTTTTTTGTTAAAGAAAATTTAGCAAAAATCTTTGCGTACGCCCTTACGATTAATTGAAATGGAAAAAACGGCATTTTTATTGATTTTCTAACAGAAGATATTATTTCGTCAGGCGATGAAAATCCACAATCGTTTGCAATAAGTTTAACTTCCTTTGGTAAGTCTTTATACGCGCTTGCTATACCGACGGTTGCCCCACCTAAAGAAATACCGTGTAGCGCAATTGACCGATTAGGATATTTATTTGCTATATGTTTTGCCCATAAAAGACAGTCTTTACTTTCGTTTACGCCAAAAGTTATGTATTTCCCTTGACTTTTTCCGTGAGCGCGTTGATATGGTAATAGAATCGAGTATCCCATTTCTTTAAACTTTTTTAAAACAGGACCAAAGTCGGTAAAAGGATTTCCGTGGTAGCCGTGCATAAAAATAACCGTACCTTTTGATTTTTCGTTTTCATAAAAATATCCATATAAAGTTAAGTTATCGTGCGAAGTTATTTTTACTTCAAGGGGGTTAAGACTTTTAAAATAATTTGCCCCTTCTTTCATTAAATCTAAATATTTTTCGTAAGTTGGGTTATTTTCGGTTGCTATTTTTTTACTTCTTCCAAAAGCATTTTGAAACACTATAAAAGAAAAAATTAAGATTAAAATAAAAATTATTACTATAATAACGCTTATATTTAAAAGAATATTTATTAAATCTTTTAAGTTAAATAGTAAATTGTTTATCATAATCTTCCTTTATTTTATAAATATTATTTTTTTTCTTCTTTTTTCGGCGTAGTTTACTGTGTAGTAAGTTCCTCCACTTTTTTTATAAAAATATGCTACTATCACCGAACTATTATCTACTAAAAATCTATTTCTTACAAACATACAACCGTTTTCATATTCTTCAAACATATAAATTTTTTGGTCTGCTTGCTCTAATAATTTATAGTATTTTTCTTTTTCTTTTACCGGATATTTTCCTTCTTGTCCATTACAAGGCATACACGCTATTATTTTTATGTTTTTAGATTTTTTTAATAACAGTCTTTCAAAACAAAGTAAATCAAATCCAAGTGCCATACCTACTAAAAAAGTATTATATCCTTGACTTATCAACGTATCAACAATATTGTCAATATCTTCTACGTTTATATCTTTTTTTAAAATTCTATGTCCTGTAAACGAACAAGTTTTTTCTACATTAATATTTTTATTCATATTATAAAGGTTTACTTCTTTCTTTCCCATTACCCCTTGGGTATTTTAACGGAGTTTCTTTTACTTTTTCTATTACGTAAATTTTTCTATTTCCCTTTTCAAGTGGTAAAAAATACTCTTCTTTACTAATAAATTTACCACCAAGTACTCTTATAGCGTTTAAACTTTCATTAAGTTCGTCAAGTTCACCTTTATAAGCAATAAACTTTCCACCTATTTTCAAAAAAGGTATACAATATTCACTTAAAGTATTAAGTTTTGCTACAGCCCTTGCCGTAACAACGTCAAAACTTTCCCTAAAATTAGAATTTTTTGAAAGTTCTTCACACCTTACGTTGATAACTTTTGCATTTAAATTTAATTTTTTTATAATTTCTTTTAAAAAAACACACTTTTTATTAACAGATTCAATAAGAGTAAATTCTAAATCTTCCCTAAAAATCATAAGTGGAATTGACGGAAATCCACCACCACTGCCTATCTCAATACACTTAGCTCTATTTTTAAAGTATTTTTCGCCTTTTAAACTATCAAACAAGTGTTTTATTTCAAAATCTACGTCTTCCGTAATACTTGTTAAATTAACGTTCTTATTATATTTTATTAATTCTTCTTTAAAAATTTGTAATTTTTCTTGCTGTTTTTGACTTAATTTTACTAAATTTTCATTTATTATTTCAAACATAAACTTATTATAACATATTTTTTTGTATTTATAAACAACTTTTACTTATTTTTAAGTTTATATTTTATTAATAATTTTTTACTATTTTATACTAAAATAATTGATTTTTGCCCATTTATTATATATAATATATATATTAATATAAATATATAAAAATTTTTAAATTTATCAACATATCAACACACACTATTACTATTAATAAATAATAAATAATAATTTTAAGAGGACAAGTTATGAAATTTATTGTAAACGGTTTAGAATTATCAAACGCAGTATCAAAAGTTATAAAAGCAGTTTCTACTAAAACAACTAACGCTGTACTTGAAGGTATTAAACTTTCTGTAAAAGGGGATGATTTAATATTAACTGCAACCGATACGGAAATTTCTATTGAAAAAACCATTAAAGTAGATACATTTACTGAAGGTGAAGTATTAGTTCCTGGTAAAATTTTCTATGAATACGTTAAAAAAATAGAAAATGAAGAAGAAATTGAAATAAGTGAAGAAGATAATAAAATTAAATTAAACTATTCTTCTTCTGAAGGTTATATTCAATTATTAAACGTTGAAGAATTCCCTATTATTAATAAAGATATAAAAGAAAGTGCTTTTACAATTTTACAAAAAGATTTTAAAGAATTAATTTTAAAATCAGTTTTTGCTTGTTCTCAAGACGA
>JAZRCS010000095.1:0-16018 GCA_045659885.1 Christensenellaceae bacterium | reverse complement strand
TTACAACGAATACCCGATTTTGCAAAGTGTGTTGCAAGCCACTCAGTAAAATTTGAAATGCCTGCTTTTGCTGCCGAATACGCTGGAATTTTAGTAAGTGGAGTATAAGCGTTCATTGAAGAAATATTTAATATTGCTCCCTTGCCTTTTTCAACCATATCTTTTGCAAATACTTGAGTTGGAAGTAAAGTGCCTTGGAAGTTAAGTTTAAATACAAAATCAACGCCGTTTGGTTCTAAATCAAAGAAAGATTTTCCACCTTCTTTTGCTTCGTGTTGATATTCGTTATCCGTCGTTGCTTTTGGATTGTTACCACCTGCACCGTTAATTAAAATATCGCACTTGCCTAAATCTTTAACAACTTTTTCGTGAACTGCTTTTAAAGCGTCAACGTCTAAAACGTTTGCTTGGTAACCTTCGCAAATAAAGCCTTCTTGCTTTAATTCGTTAGCCAAATTTTTAACCTTTTCTTCGGTTAAATCAAGCGCTGCAACCTTTGCCCCACATTGACAAAAAGCACGTACCATCGCCCCACAAATAAGTCCACCAGCGCCCGTAATTACTACTACTTTATCTTTATAATCAACTTTTAATGGAAGATTTATCATAAATTTTCTCCTTTAATTTTTTAATTTATCAAGCATATCCCATACGCCTAACATATACATTATTCCAAGCGCTCTATCGTATAAGCCGTAACCTGGTCTTACAGTACCTGGTTTTTCGTCCCATAAGTGCCTGCCGTGGTCTGGTCTAATATATCCGTCAAAACCACAATCGTGGTATGCTTTTAATATTTCTAAAATACCGGTGTCGCCGTCGCAATCACGGTGGCTTGCTTCACTAAAATCACCGTTAGGATAATGTTTTACGTTTCTAATATGAGCAAAAGCAATTCTATCACAATGCTTTCTAATGATTTTTGCTACGTTATTGTCTGGGTTTGCATTTAAACTACCCGAACATAACGTTAAACAGTTGTAAGGGTTGTCCACCATTTTTAAGAAACGGCCAATGCTTTTTTCGTCAACTAACAATCTTGGTAAACCAAATATATCCCAAGGTGGGTCGTCCATATGAATTGCCATTTTTACGTCGCATTCTTCACAAGTTGGCATAATTGCCTCTAAAAAGTATTTTAAATTTGCCCATAATACTTCGTGCGTTACACCTTTATATGCTTTAAACAACTCGTCAAGTTTAGCCATACGCTCTGGCTCCCAACCCGGAAAACTCATATTATATTTTTCGGTAAAATCTAATATGTATTTTGCCATAGCATTATAATCGTTTTGTATCATATTCTTTTGATAGAAGAGTGCCGTTGAGCCGTCGTCTAACTTATGGAATAAATCACTTCTCGTCCAGTCGAATATCGGCATAAAGTTATAACAAATAACTTTAACACCTGCTTTAGATAAGTTTTTTATCGTTTGCTTGTAATTTTCAATATATTTATCCCTTGTAGGTAAACCTATTTTAATGTCGTCGTGTACGTTTACCGACTCAACTACGTCGATTAAAAACCCGTATTTATCAAGTTGTTCTTTTACCTTGTTAATTTCGTCTTCGTACCAAATTTCGCCCGGCATTTTATGATGAAGCGCCCATACTATACTTTGCACGCCCGGTATTTGTTTGATGTCGCCAAGACTTATTCTATCGTTGCCTTCACCGTACCAACGAAAGCCCATTTTCATTGCCATTGTTAGTCCCCCCCTTAATTTCGAGTCGTATTTTATTATTTTTAACTTCATGTTAAAAGAATATACGCTTTTACACGCTTACGTAATAATTATATCAAATTAAAAATGTAATGTCTATGACGATTATTGTTTGACATATTACATTTCTTGCGCTATAATTTAATTATTAAGGAGTAATAAGTTATGTCGGTAACTATTCAAAATTTTGACAGTCGTCAAAAAATGAGTCGCAAAGATTTTGAAATATTCCATTACCGTGAGGCTAAGCCCAAAACGGTTAGTATTCATCACCACGATTTTTATGAAATTTATCTTTTTTTGGGTGGCGACGTAGAATATTTTGTTGACGGTGAAAAATTTAAACTTTCAAAAGGCGATTTGCTTTTAATAAATCCTATGCAACTACACCAACCTATAACTATGGAAGGCAACGCTTACGAAAGAATCGTGCTTTGGATTGATAGAGATTATTTAACCAACATAAGTAAAGACGAAGATCTTTCACAATGTTTTAAAAAGACGGACGACGAATACGTTAGTTTATTGCACCCTAACGCCATTATGCACGGTAGAATAAGCGAACTTTTCGACCTTTTAAATAAAGAATTTCATAGCCAAAATTTTGCTAATAAAGCTTATAGCGAAAGTTTGATTGTGCAACTTTTAATTGAAATTAACCGTCTTGTTAAAAGCAAAAATCAAAATAGCGTTACTAAAAAATCTAACAACCTAATTACAAGGGTTATCACCTTTATAAACAGTCACTTTAAAGAAAATATTTCGCTTGATTTATTGTCTAAAAAGTTTTTCATTAGCAAATATCACTTATCGCACGAATTTAGTGAAAAAGTTGGCGTAAGCGTTTATAAATATTTAACTTTAAAACGACTACTTATTTCAAAAGAAATGCTTTTAAACGGACTTTCGGCAAGTCAAGTTGCTATAGAGTGTGGCTTTCATAATTACACTACTTTTTATAGAATTTTTAAAAGTCATTATGGAACTACACCAACTACCGTTAGTGCTAAAAAATAATTAGTATTGACTTTTCAATATTATTGCATTACAATAATATTATTAAACTATTAAGGAGTTTTTTTATGGCAGATAAAATATATGCTCGTTTTTTAACGCCCGTTATGACGCCCGATTATACGAAAAAAGTAATCAAGGTTAAAGGTAAACCTTTTCAATACGTAGATTTAGACGAAAATATTGCTAAACAAGTTTTAGAAGATGCATCTTTATACTTTTTTGAAGACAGTTACGTGCATGAGTACGAATATGACGAAGACCCTCACCCAACAACTTCAAGGGGCATAAAAAATTTTGAAATTAAAAACCTTATAAGTTTATCTTCATCGACTTATTATACAGACGAGCCACGCGCCGATATGGTCGTTTTAAACGGACAATTTATAGGCGTTATATCTTACGTTGAAAACAAAGGTGGCAACGGTTTTGATAACTACGATACAAGTGGTTACACTTTCTTTGGTGCAGACGGCTCTTTGTTAGGCAATAACGTTAATCTTTATAGTTATTCGGGCGAAACTTCTTCAAAAAGTTACGAGGACGTTTATAGGTTAGTTAAAAAATAATTTTTAAAAGCAAGTATTTTGCTTGCTTTTTTTGTTGTAAATTTTAGTTAATAGTGTTAAAATTAAATAGTTATATTTAAGTAGGTGAACTATGAATAAAAAATTAACGGTTACGGCTACGGGTGATTCTTTGTTCGTTGCAAAGTTTCCTTCGTATTACGACGCTCAAAAAACAGAACTTCAAAACTTTATAAACTCTCATCAACTTAAAATTACTAACTTAGAAACTAATTTAAGTGATTTTGGGCATTTTGGTAACGCATACTCTGGTGGTACGTGGATAAATACTAAAAAGGAATATTTTGGTGATTTATCGTCGATAGGTTTTAATTTTTACGGCACGGCAAACAATCATTGTATGGATTATTCCTTTTATGGATTGCTTTCTACTTTAAATTACCTTGACAGTTTAAATTTAGCGCACGCTGGTACAGGTAAAGACTTGTACGACGCTGAAAAGCCTGCAATATTAAATTTAAACGGTAATAAAGTTGCAATTTTTGCCGTTGATACAAGTTTTGATACGGCGTCTATGGCTGGCTATCCAACCAAAGATTTTGAAGGTAGACCCGGCGTAAATTATTTAAGATATACTACGACCTTTGTAGTAGACGATGAAGAAATGCAAGGCTTAAAAAATCTTGCAAAGAAAACACGTATCAATTTTGATAAAGAATTATACGTAAGTACGGGATACGCCTTGCCCGACCCTGACGGCACTTTTAATTTCGGTGGAATTAATTTTACGACGAATAAAGGCGAGCCGACTACAAAATGCAATAAAAAAGATAAAGAAAGGCTTATCTCGTTAATTAAAAAAGCAAAAAGTGAGTGTGATTACGTTTTTATTTTAGTTCATTGTCACGCAAACGACTTAGTAAATCACGCAAACCCACCTGCTTTTTTAGAAGAATTTTGCAAGGATTGTATCGATAACGGCGTGTCGGCTATTTTCGGTGGTGGTTGTCACCAACTTAGAAAAATTGAACTTTATAAAAATAAACCTATTTTCTACTCTCTTGGTGATTTTATATATCAAGGCCCACAAGTTGAAAAATTACCAGCCGACTTTATGTTAAAAAACAACTGCGATATTAACCTTTCGGCTAAAGACGCTTTAAACGTTAGAAGTCAAAACGGCAAAATAGGATTACACACTTGTAAAGATAATTACCTTACTGTTTTACCAAGTTTAACTTTTGACGGCGAAAACCTTGTCGAATTTAAACTTTTACCTGTTGAACTTAACTTTGATAGTAAAAATTTACTTAACGGACTTCCTAAAATTGCTAAAGAAGAAGATGCTTTAGAAATTCTAAACGTACTTAATTCATTAAGTACTTCAAATCAAAAATTCAAATTAGAAAACGGCTTTATCGTTTTAGAATAAGGAGTTACAATGCAAAATTTTATTAATTTAGTTACAAAAAACCGTCAATATATTTTAGACGCTGAAAAATATTTGTGGACTATTCCCGAACCTGGCTATAAAGAGTTTAAAACTAACGCCTTTATGATTAGTGAATTTGAAAAGTTAGGTTATGAAATTACTAAGCCTACCGATATTACCGGGTTTTCTGCCGTACACGACACGGGCAAAAATGGTCCAACGGTAGTTGTAATTGCCGAACTTGACGCATTATATTCAAAAGAACATCCTGCAACGAGCAGTGAAACGGGTTGCGTTCACGCTTGTGGACACCATATCCAACTTGCTTGCGCTTTAGGTGTTGCTAAACTTGTAAAAGACCCTGAATTTAATAAAAATTTGTGTGGTAAAATTAAATTCGTTATCGTTCCTGCCGAAGAAGGCATTGAAATTTCTTACCGTCAACAATTAATTAAAGAAGGTAAACTTACCTTTTCTTCTGGCAAGCCCGAATTTATTTTAAGGGGATTTTTCGACGACGCTGACTTATGTTTTATGGTGCACGCAAGAGACCTTTCTTACGTAAGCGACAAAGCAATCTTTTCATTAGAAGGCGTAAGTAACGGCGTTATTAGAAAAACTACTGAAATTTACGGTAAAGCGTCGCACGCCGGTGGCTCTCCTCACGAAGGAATTAACGCTTTAAACACTGCCGTTATGGCAATTTCGGCAATTAATAATTTAAGGGAAACTTTTGAAGACAACGACCACGTTAGGGTTCACTCAATAATAACTCAAGGCGGTTCGTCTGTTAACGTAGTTCCAGATAAAGTTGTTATTGAAAGTTACGTTCGCGCATCAACCGTTGCAAAATTAAAAGCCGCTAACGAAAAGGTAAATAGAGCAATCACGGCAACTTGCGCAGTTTTCGGTGCTAAATGTAAAATTAGCGACTTGGCTGGCTCGGAGCCACTAAATAACGACGCTAACTTAAAAGAGTTGGCCGGTAAAGTATTAGACGAAATCGTTGGCAAAGAACGTTATTCAATATCTAACGCTCCTGCAGGTTTTTCAACGGATATGGGCGATATAACGCAACTTTTCCCTTCAATTCACCCTTATTCTGGTGGCGTAACGGGAAGTTTACATAGTAAAGAATTTGCAATTACAAACTACGACGACGCTCTTATTCAAAACGTAAATTTCCAAGTTTCACTTCTTTATGCTTTATTAGAAAATAATGCCGAACAAGCAAATAATATAATTTCTAAATTTAAACCAACTTTTAAAAGTATTGAAGAGTACCTTATATATAAGAAAGCAATTAACAGTGTTTACGACGGTGTTGAATATTTAGAAAACGGCAAAATTCAATTAACATATAAAAAATAAATGATAAAAGGCTAAGCGTTTGCTTAGCCTTTTGTTATAAATCGTCAACGTCTTGCACGGGTTTTTCGTTAGCATCAAAAATGCTTTGCCCCGTATAACTCCCAAAAGGGTCGTACGATGATTTATAACTTTTTTTACTTTTGTTTTTCTTTTTCATTACTTACAATCTTTAGTTTGTTTTGAAGTTTTAGCGTTTTTAGTATCTTGTTTCGAAGTGTTTTTAGTTGTATTCTTTTTCATAACTTTCCCCCCTTATTTAAGTTTGTGCACGAATTAGGAACTTATACTTTTTTTTAATTTTTTGTTCTAAACTATTTTTATTTTTCATAATTTAAAACGTAACGAAATAAAAAGGAGTAAAGTATGAGCGATACAAAATATTTAGAAATGTTAGAAATTCCCGTACAATCTTGCGACGTGGTTATTAAACCTAAAAGACGCAGTAAAAAAGATATTAAGGAAAAAGTTATTAATATGGTAAATAACGATAATCCTTTAACTGAAAGTAAAAGCAACGAAAAACCTAAAAGAAAGTTACCTAAAATTTCAGCCTTTTTTCTTTCTAAAAACAAACGTAGTCAAACGGATAAAAAACCTAAAAAGAAAAAAGTTGAAAACGTATCTAATCGTAGCGTTGACATAAAAAGTTCACGCTTTGATATCGTTTCCGTTCAAGTGGTTGCTATTTTCGTTTTAATCATAGGCATTATTTTAACTAATATCTTTTGGGAAAATAGTGGAATTAACACCTTGCTAAAAAGCGTGTTTAACGACGATAGTTCACTAAATACTGCAACCTACTCAAGTTTTTCGGCGTACGCTCCGTCTAAAAACGGTGACGTAACGTTAACCGACGGCGTTATGACTACTCAAAGTGGTAGCGTTTACGCTCCTTGCGACGGCACGGTTGAAAGCGTTTCTTTAACAGAAGACGGGCTTTACACCGTTACCGTTAGACACAGCGACTCTTTTACTTCGGTTTTTTCAAATCTTAACTTCTCTTATTTAGAAGAAGGCGAAAAAGTGTACTTTAATATTCCTATCGGGTATTCTAAAGAATATTCTTCGGTTAGTTTGTTTACAAACGATACCCTTTTAACTAATTATTCAATTGACGGTGATTATATCGTATGGCAAAATTAAAAATATCGATACATCCTTTGTTTTTTATTTTTGGATTATACTTTGCTTTTATAGGCAAAGTATTTTCTTTTTTAGTTTTTACTTTAACTGCCCTTGTCCACGAATTTGGTCATTTTATATCCTCAAGTAAACTCGGCTATCAATTGCAAACTATCGTTTTAATGCCTTACGGCGCTTTACTTTACGGCGACACAATTTGTCTATCTTATAAAGACGAGTGTAAAATAGCGTTAAGTGGGCCTTTGACAAATTTTATTATCGTAGTATTTTTCGTTGCTCTTTGGTGGTTTTTTCCATCAACTTACCCTTATACCGAACTCGTAGTTACGGCTAACGCTTGCTTATGTATTATCAATTTATTGCCGTGCTATCCACTTGACGGTGGTAGGTTTTTAATGTCGTCGCTTTGCTTAATTTTTTCAAAAAAGACTGCCGAAAAAGTTGTTAGATGGCTTGGAATAATTTTATCTTTACTTATATTTGCCCTATTTATTTATTCAATTTTTACCACCTTAAATTTAACTATTTTGTTTTTTGCAGTTTTTATGTTTATAGGCGCAGTTTCTAAAAACAAAAAAACCGAATACGTTAAAATTTTTAACGCTTTAAACCCTTTAAAATTAAAAGTTCCTAAAAAAATCAAAAAAATTGCCGTGAACGAAAACGTTAAAATAAAAGACTTGTACCGTTTTTTAGATAGCGATTATATTTTTGAACTTGAAATTTATTCTTGTGACGGCGTGCATTTAAAAACGCTAAAAGATAACGCTTTATACTCTTTAATAAATAATTCTTCACCGTACGACTTAGTATATAAAAAGTAGTTTTGAATAATAATTGCAAAAAATTAAAGGTTATGCTAAAATAATATGTTGAAAGGTATTTATGAAAACTATTGACGAGATTTTAGTAAGCGTTGAAAAACCATCGCGTTATATCGGTGGCGAGTTTGGCGAAAGAACGCTTAAAGAAGAAAAATTTAATTATTGCATTTGTTTTCCCGACGTATACGAAGTTGCTATGAGTAATTTAGGTATTCGTATCGTTAGCGAAGTTATCAACAGGGTGGACGGCGCTTGCTGTGATAGGTGTTTTTCGCCTTGGCACGATTTTGGAAAAGAGTTAAAAGAAAATAATATTCCACTTTTTTCACTTAATTTACGTAAACCTTTAAAAGAATTTGATATGCTTGGTTTTTCACTTCAATACGAAATGAGTTATACTACCGTTTTGTATATGCTTGATTTAGCAGGTATTCCTTTAAAAAGGCAAGATAGGGACGACAGTTACCCTATTATTCAAGGTGGTGGACCTTGCGCTTTTAACCCAGAGCCACTTGCCGACTTTTTTGATATTTTCGTTATAGGCGACGGCGAAGACTCTATGAGAGAGTTAACCGAGTTAAAATTAAAAACTTCTTCAAAGCAAGAATTTTTAAAAAAGGCTACTAAAATTAAGGGCGTTTACGTTCCTTCACATACCTACCCCGTATATGAAAACGGCAAAATAGTTAGATTTGATGGCGAAAAAGTTGAAAAAGCTTTTTGCTTAGATTTAGAAAACGCCGTAATTCCTAACGTGCAAGGCGTTGCTAACACCGAAGCCGTGCACGATAGAGGCGTAATTGAAATTATGCGTGGTTGCTATCGTGGTTGCCGTTTTTGTCAAGCAGGTTTTATTTACCGTCCCGTTAGACACAAAAGTGTGGACAAGTTAACTAAAACTGCTTGCGAAATTATGACCAAATGTGGCTACGATAATTTAAGTTTAAACAGTTTGTCGTCAAGCGACTACCCTTACTTAAAAGAACTTATAGTTTCGTTAAACGAAAATTTACCGTCTTATTCAACGGTTGCTTTGCCCTCGCTTAGAATTGACAGTTTTGATGAGTTCTACGTTGGTATGGCAAAGAAAAATTCTTTAACTTTTGCCCCTGAAGGTGGAACTCAAAGGTTAAGGGACGTTATCAATAAAGACATTACTGAAGAAGATATTTTAACCGGCGTTAAAAAGGCGTTTAATATGGGTTACAACGCTATAAAATTATACTTTATGATGGGACTTCCTACCGAAACCGACCAAGATATCGAAGGAATTAGTCAAATCGTAAATTTAATAAGGGGCGTTTATAGTGAAAATCCTAAGCGTTTACGCTCGTTAAGACTTACCGTTAGCGTTTCGACTTTTATTCCTAAACCGTTTACTCCTTTTCAATTTGAAAAGTTTTCTTCAAGAGAAGAAATTGAACGTAAAATTGAACTTCTTAAAAAAGGCTTATTTATTAAAGGCGTTTCGTTTAACTGGAACGATTACGACCTTTCTATGATAGAAGCAATTTTAGCCCGTGGTGGCCGTGACGTTGGCGAAGTTTTATATTTAGCGTATAAAAAAGGTTGTTATTTAGATAGTTGGAACGAGTTTTTCAATTTTGATAAATATATCGAGGCAATTAACGAAAGTGGCTACGACGTTAATTCGTCGCTTGGCGAATTAAGTGAAACGGATTTATTAAGTTGGGATTTTATCGATATAGGCGTAACTAAAAAATTCTTAACCTTAGAAAGACATAGAGCGTATAACGACAAGTGTACGGGTGGTTGCCAGTCGCGTTGTAAAGGTTGTGGATTACAAGGCAGGTGCGATATAAAATGATACTTATAAAATATTGTAAAATAAAAGGCGCAGAGTTTATTCCACACCTTGACACTTTAAATCACTTAAATAGAATTATTAGAAGAACGGGAATTGAAGTAAAATATTCGCAAGGCTTTAATCCTCATATGCTTATTTATATGAGTTCGCCTATTGCGTTAGGGCTTAAAAGTTTAAGCGAATACTGTCTTATAAATACCGATTATGCTAATGTCGATTTTATAGACAAATTCAACGCTTGCTCTCCACTTGGAATAAAGGCGACGGAAATTTATTTTTCTAACGTAAAACTTAACGTCGCAAGCGATATAACAAGCGCAACTTATATAATAAGTGGGTTAAATAAGTTTGACGTAAACGAAGTTTTAAGCGCAAGCACGTTTACCGTACCAGATAAACACTCTGTCGAAAAAGAAGTAAAAGATAGAATTATATCACTTTATTTTGACGGCGACGATTTAATTGCAACGCTTAAATTTGGTAACGTTACACTTCGTCCCGACGCTTTAGCAAAAAAATTAAAAACTCTTTATGGTGGCGAAAAAATAAATATTATTAAACAAGACGTAAAATTTTTAAACGATTTAACTTGTGACGAATACGTAAAAGGTAAAAACAATGTCTAAAATTATTTTAATCGACCGTTTTGGTGGAAATACCGTCGGTGCGTTGTGTTGTGACGGAAAATTAATTGAATATCATATTGAAAAGTCTAACAAAACGCAAATCGTAGGCAGTATTTATAAAGGCGTAGTTAAAAACGTGCTTGACGGTATGCAAGCGGCGTTTGTTGATATCGGACTTAATAAAAACGGCTATTTATTCGTTACCGATATGCTTGTCGACACTACTTTAATCGAAGGCAAAACTATTCTTCCAAGTCAATTAAAAATGAAAGTTGGCGACGAAATAATGGTACAAGTAGTAAAAGACCCCGTCGGCGTTAAAGGTGCAAGGTTAACTAATAATATCACTTTTGCAGGTAAATATTTAGTTTACGCCCCTACCCTTAACGTAAATACCGTTTCAAGAAAAATTTTAGACGAAAACACACGCCAAAAATTAATAGGATATGCAACTAAATTAAAACGCCCACAAGGTGGTTTTATATGTCGTACTGCAAGTGAAAAGGCAAAATACGCTGACCTTGTTAAGGAAAGCAAACAATTAATAAAACTTTACGACGATATATTAAAAAAATACGACGAAAGCAGTGCTTGCGAGCAAATTTTTTGCGACGGCGACCTTCCTATGCGATTAATGAGAGACGTTTTAACTAACGACGTTGATAAAATCTACGTTGCCGACAAAACTATTTACGACAACTTAAATTCCTATAAAACTTTAAATAACGATATTAATAAAAGGCTTGTCTTTTACGACGAAAAAACTGATATCTTTACTAAATTTAATTTAACTAAGGAAATTGAAAGCCTTGCCCATAACAAAGTAACCTTAGAAAACGGAGCATATTTTGTTATAGATAAAACCGAGGCGCTTACTATTATTGACGTCAACACGGGTGGTTTTACAGGCGAAGTAAATATCGAAGAAACTGCCTTTACAACTAATATGCTTGCAACTAAAGAGATTGCACGGCAAGTTCGTTTAAGAAACGTAAGTGGTATAATTATCGTAGATTATATCGATATGGAACAAGTTGAACATAGAAACGCCATTGTAGACGAGTTGAAAGAAAGTTTAAAAAACGACAGAAGAAAATGCAACGTTTTAGGTATGACGGGGCTTGGACTTGTTGAATTTACAAGAAGTAAAAAACGCCGTTCATTATCGCAGTATTTTAATAAAACTTGTCCGTACTGCAAAGGCGAAGGCACGATTTTTTCTAACGATTATATATTAATGAAAATAAGGACTTCCCTTTTAGACTTTTTTGCAAACGACTATAATTCTGTAATTATCGATTTAAACGTTGACATTTTAGAATATATTTTGCAAACGGGCACTTTAAATAAAGATATTAAAAAATTTTATCAAAATAAAAGAGTTTATCTTATTCCACATAAAACTTACCACCAAGAATTTTTTATTTGCCGTGGCGACAATAACAAAGTTTTAGATTTACCAGAAAAGGCAGTTTTACTTCACTAAACTATAAAAAAACCTAACGAAAATTTCGTTAGGTCTTTTTAATTAATCTTCTTTAAAATATTCGATATAGCCGTGTTCTTTTAATGAAGTAAAGTCGTTTTTCATACACCAAATATTATAATTTTCCATATGACAAGGGTCGAAATCGTTAATAACTTCGTCACACTTATTAATAAAATAATCGTAATCAACTTTGTTTGGCTCTTTTAATAAGTTATACAAATTATCGTGATATAATTTTTCAAGTTCTTCTTTTTCTAAACCTATGCCACGATATTTTTTCTTTTGATATTCGTATTCACCCGTACCTTCAAAAAATTGCCTTACTAATTTCGTACGGTTGGTTGTCGTGTGCATAAAATACTTTTCGTCCATATATCTATAATTGTATAAGTCCGTACCGTAGGTAAATCTATCAATATGTTTTTTGATAAATGGTACCCAGTATTCTTCGTCGGCGTTTATATTGAAGAAGTTGTTACCACCCGGCGTTACGTCAAGCATAGTATTTTCGTACGAGAAAAATCTTTCAACCCTTTCCTTTGGAGCAAAAGTTAAAAAGCCAAAGTGAGCAAGAGTAAATTTAAGTTTAGGGAATTTTGCAAGTACGCGCATAAGTTCTTCTTGTAATTCGTCGAAAGACGGAAATCTTTCGTCAAAATAGCAACCCCTATTTATCCAGTTTTGTGAAATTTTATTTATATCCCACATATTAGGACTGTTTGTTAAGTGCATTATGATAGGAAAACCTTCCTTTTCACAAAAATCGTAGTACAAATCAAAAATTTCGTCGTCAAGTGGATAGCCGATAAGAAGCCTTACGTTTGGGTGGCCTTCATACATTTTCATACCGTCAAAACCTACCCTTTTGTATTCTTTAACTTGTCTTAACAGTTCTTGCGCCGTTGCTTTTTTGTCTTTTAAATCTATTTTGTCATATTCGAGCCCTGCAAAAGCGTAGCCGTTTGGCGAAAACGCACATTTAAAATACATTGCCCTTGTGTTGTCTATACGCTCAGTTTCATCAAAACCTATGCCTTTAACGTTTTCCCTTTCAGGTCGTCCGTGACAAGGAAGTGCTAAAAATCTAACCTTTACGATTTCGTTAATTTTAAATTGTCTTTTAAAAATCTTAACGCTTTCTCTAACGGGTATTTTATTGCTGTAAAACATTTGGTGAGCGTGTCCTTCAAATACTTTAGCCATTATAATTCTCCAAAAAAATAAATTATGTTAAAACTTTAACATAATTTAATTATAGTGTTTTATATTGTTTTTTTCAAGCATTTATAAGAACTTTTTTAATCTTTGTTCATAATTTTCTTCTAATTCTTTTAACCTTTTAGCAAACTCTAAAATTTCTTCTCTAATTTCAGAATTAGCGTCGTTAATAAGCGTGCATAGTTCAGTTATGCCCATAACCGTGCCTTTTATCATTATTTCAGCAATATGCGTTACCGAGTCGTCCATAATAGTATTCATTTTAATGCCCGTTTTCATCATAACCTTTTTCATTACGCCAAGTTCCTTTTTTTCATAGCCGTTTTCCGTCATATATTTAGAAACTTCGCCTATAAAATTTTCATATCCTTCGTTTTCGTGTAGTAGTTCTTTTTTAAAAGAATTGTCGCCTACGTCGTCAAGTACGTTTGAAATTGCTTGAAGCGCAACGTGTGCGTTTCTGTACACTTCGTTAATAAAATCTAAATTGTTATCAAAATTTGCCATAATTTTCTCCTTTATTTAAAGTTTGACTAAATATTGAAAATATATGCAAATTAATTGACAAAATATTAAAAATAGGCTAATATATATAAGCCGCACGAAAAAGGTAACAAAAGATTTATATAATTTTTATATAAACACCTTACTTTGGCGAGATTTATTATGGGGGTACATTTAAGTGTACGCAATTATTGAAAACGGTAGCAAACAATACAAAGTAACTGTTGGCGAAACCGTAAGATTTGAAAAACTTGATGCTGAAGTTGGCGCAAACGTAGAATTTAAAGTTTTACTTGTATCTGACGAAAACGGTATTAAGGTTGGCAAGGATGCAGACGCATTCAAGGTAACAGGCAAAGTTCTTGTGCAAGACAAAATGAAGAAAATTATAGTATTCAAGTACAAAGCAAAAAAGAACATTAGAAAGAAACACGGTCACAGACAACCGTTCACAGCAGTAGAAATTACTGACATCTGTGCTAAGTAAGGAGATTAAGGGTATGATGTTTTTAATTAAATTATTCGCACACAAAAAAGGTGTAGGTAGCAGTAGAAACGGTCGTGATAGCGCAGCAAAAAGGCTTGGTATCAAACGTGCCGACGGTCAAAAAGTTTTAGCAGGAACAATTCTTGTTAGACAAAGGGGTACTAAATTCTACCCAGGTAACGGTGTTAAAAAAGGTAGTGACGACACTTTATTTGCTACGGTAAATGGTGTTGTTAGATTTGAAAGATTAGGTAAAGACCGTAAACAAGTTTCAGTTTACGAAGCCTAAAATAAACACGTTAAACTAAAAGCAGTAAACTTCGGTTTACTGCTTTTTTCGTTATTTAGTTTTTAGATACTTTTTTCTGCATAGCAACCTATACAGCGATTAGCATTAGACAAGTTTGATTGCCCACACTTTTCACAAGTCCATCTACTATTATACACATTATTCGTTGCATGTGCACTTTTTAACAACTTAGAAGAACTTTTATTTGTGGCTTGTGCGCTTTTTAACAAATATGACCTTTGTGGCATTGATTTTATGCTTTGTGTTGAAAGCGTTTCCTTAATTTGTTCTACGTTATCGACTATATCGCCCCAAGAATATAAAAGCCAAGTACTTAACCACGACGAAACAGAGCCACCAATCATTACAAAAAAACCGATAAATACGCCGAAACCACCTATCAAGTTCCCCAATATAACCAACAACATAAAGCCACCTATAATTGAAAAAACCATGCCTGTTATACCTATTGTTTTTGCTATAGACTTTATTTTATAACCCATATTACTATACATATCAACTTTACCTCCACCGTGATAGTAGTTAAATTCTATCACACCATAAAAAGCAAGTCAACTAAAAACTCTATTTTATAAAACAAACAAACTATAAAAATAAACCCACTATACTCTGCCTTAATAAATATAGTGGATTTTAATTTTCGTTATTTAGTTTTTAGGTTTTTCTGTATAACAATTTATGCAATTTTTTGCAATTTTTACGTTTTTTTCGCCACAATTTGGGCATGTCCACATATTCTCTCTTGAAACTGTTGGCTTTCTATTTCTTGGATTTGTTGTAAAACAATTAATACAATGCGCTGCACTAGATACATTTATCTCTCCACAACTTGGACAAGTCCATCTTTTAGATGGAGAAAGATTAGCGTTTGGCGCATAACAATTTATACAGTTTTGTGCACCAGGAAGGTTTAATTCGCCACAACTTGAACACCTCCATTTTACGCCACTTATGTTAGAAGTATTTGGTCTTTTTAGATAACTATTTTTGTTTTGTTGCGATGACCTATTATATGAATAACCTTGATTGTACGTTGTATTATTATAAATAATTGTTTGATTATTATATTTTGGCAATAGTAAAACTATTATAAAAATAGGAAAACCAAAAATCAACGCAAGTATTGACCATAGCACAGCATTTAAACCTTTTGATTTTGCTATTTTCCCCACAATTATTAAAAATAAGATATTTATTAATAACCAGACAAAAATTATAAAGCCTATGCCGGCACCTAACGTTGCTAAAAACTCTTCTAAAGATGAAGTTGAACTTGAAGATGAACTTATATAAGAACCTGAAGAGGAGCCCCCACTTATACCATTAATAACCATACGATTTCTCCTTTTGTGATTTTTATTTATTTTATCACACCGTTTGGTGTAAAGTCAAATAATTTTCACCATTTGGTGTAACATATAAATATGGATAGAGATTTTAAAAGCGTATTTGCGCAAAATTTAAAGCAACTTATAGGCGATACGTCGATTAGCGAATTTGCTAAAAAGATAAATATTCCAC
>JAZRCS010000094.1:0-6953 GCA_045659885.1 Christensenellaceae bacterium | reverse complement strand
ACACCCCTTGAAAGTAAAAGGTTAGCAAAACGGTTAGAACTTTTTTGAAATTCGTCCCAAGTAATTTCTCTACGATATGCGACGGGAGAAGTTGCTTGCATAAGTGAAAACTCTCTCCACGTCATAAGTTTGCCTTCTTCTAACTTTGGGTTAATTTCAACTAAACATACGTCGTTAGGATAAAAGGCTGAATTTTTTGTTAAAAAATCGATTATAGGCATAAAAATTCTCCATATAAAAAATAAGCCCCCTTGCAAAATTGCAAGAGGGCGAATATATCGCGGTACCACCTCTATTCGTCACAAGCGTGACCTTATAGTGAAAACACAAGGGCTTTAACGCACCCAAAACGGCTATCTTTCAATAGCGACTTGCGAAACCGTAATTCTGTTTTATAGTTTAATTGCCTTGCACCAAACGGCAACTCTCTAAATATAACTTATAAAGCATACTAAAAATCGCTGATATCGTCTTTTTAAATTTAAAGTTATTATACAATATATTTTATTTTTTAGCAAGTATTTTAATAAAATTTGATTTGGTTTTTCGTTTTATAAAAATTATAACGTAAAAAACCTAAACGAAGAACTCCGTTTAGGTTTTTAAAGTGCTTAAAATTTAAATTTTAAATTTTACTTTTTGCTTTCTAAAATTTTGTTTGCTTGTTCAACTGAAATTTCCTTCATAGTTTCGCCACAGCATTTAATACCACAATTTTCACAAGTACAGTCGATTAAAACTTTAACCATAGCACCACATTTTTCACAAAGTACGATTTTATCCATTTTTACACCCTCCTTATTGATTAAATCGTTTAAATAAACTTATTAGTTCGTCAATACTATCAAACTCGCCGTTTTCTAAATCTCTTGCAACGCAAGTACACAAGTGATTTTCTAAAATAACTGACGATAAACTTTTAATAGAATTTTTAACAGCCGAAAGTTGAATTAGCACGTCGTTACAATAAGCGTCGTTTTCAACCATTTTAGTTATTCCGTTAATTTGACCGTTTATTCTATTTAACCTACTAATTATTGCCTTTTTCTCGTCCTTACTACGTTTAGTTTTTTTATTACAGCAGTTTTCCATAGTATTCCCCCTATTAATAATATATACCCCCGTAGGGTATTTGTCAATAGGGGGGTATATAAAAAGTTTTTAAATTTTAATTGTTTTTAAAAATCACTATGCCTATTGAAGTTTAATTTGATGCTTTTGTTTGGTGAGCCGATAGATGCGTAAAACGAACAATTTTTACGCTCTTTTTTTGTAAAATGAAGGGCAGGACGTTTAGCACCACCCTATAGTTAAAAACCATATTAGTTGTAATAACCCTCCCATAAAGATATTTACTTTTAAATTTATTTGTGTTATAATAGCCTAACAAATTAGGAGGTAAAAAATGATTACAAAAGTAGTAAAAGGTTGTGATAAAGGAGTGGTAAAAAAAAGAGAAGATAGAATTCAAGAAGCATTAAATATTAAATTCGAGAATCCTAATACTCCTGTTAAATTTATTGTGGATTCTCTTGAAAATGGCTTAGATGTTTATTTCATAAAACCAGGGAAAGAATATTTTAGACCAAATAAACAACGTTTAAATGATATGTCACCAAATGTTGGTGAATTATTTACAAATTATTCATTTGCAAATATATGGCAATTGCTTTGCACATTAAGAAATAATATAAGTTTGGACAACTATAAAAAACTTTCAGCAATTTTATACAGGACAGCATATTTAATAGATTTCACTAATGATAATGGTAAAGTTAGATTTTCACCATCATCTGAACTTCTAACCGAAATACAAGAAATCCAAACTGAGGTAAACAATAAAAATTTAGACATAAATATATTGGCATTTATACATTTTTTAGATGTCTTGGGCTGGAACGAAGATGTTAAATATCACACAGAAGAATATGCTGGCAAAATCAATAGTTCTAATTTTGGAAGAGGACGAATAAATACGATTTTGAGTTGTATATCTATACCTCTAATTTTACAAAAATTTGTTGAAGAAGCATTAAAAGGCAAAAATGATATTACTAATATTGATTTTTCTATTGTTATTGACACTATGCAAGATTTTTCTAGAACTAGAGGTGTTATGCCTATTTCTAATGCGAGATTAATAGAGTTTTTAGCCCCTTATTTAGAAAACTAATTGTCTTTTTTAAATTTCAGTTTAAATTGCTCGCTAATATCGCCATTATTATTTAATCTATCATTAATCAACTCAACATATGTTGAATCCAACTCGGCACTGATAAAATTTCTGCCGAGTTGTTTTGTTTGTATAATTTCTCCACCAGAGCCACCAAAATGAATTAGCACCGTATCATTTGGTTCGGTTGAAGCCAAAATTAATTTTTCTATTAAACCTTTAGGGATTTGACAAGAATGTATTGTTTTATCTTTTGAAACATTTTTTACTAAATCAAAATAAAGCCAAGAGTATGGCATTCTGCCACAACTACCGTTTTTTAAGTTTTCTAAAATTCTTTTATCTGTTGGGTTTTTATAAGGCTCAGCAACTTGATTTTTAAACCATTTATTATCTTTGCTTTTTGTACAATGCAAAATACTACGATGTGCAGTCGTAAATTTTTTTGGAGAATGCCCGACATTAGAATTGTACACCCAAACATAATCGAAAACGCTATAACAATTATCATCTAAAAACTTAACTCTTAAATGTGCATTTTGTTTAGGATAATTTATAAAAAACATATTACCATTTGGTTTCAATACTCTTAATGACTCTCTTGCCAAATCTATATACCAATCTATATAATCACTAAAATTGCGAGTATATGACTTTCCGTTGTATTTTATGCCTACGTTATAATCTGGATCACTATATATCATATCGACACTATTATCTGGAAGCATTTTAAGAATATTAAAAATATCATCATTGTAAACCTTATTTAATTCCATTATAATTCTCCTTGCCTAATTAGTATAACATACACGAAGAAATAGATCAAGTGTTTTTAATAAAATAATTTAGCATAATTATTGTAGCATATCTTAAAAATTAGATCAAGCATTTTTAGTTAAAATACTTTAGTTTGTCAAAAGTTGCTCTAAACTTTGGTAAGTGGGTATAGGACGTGTGCTTATCTTGATACGAGTCGGGTAAATTATATATTTATTTTGACCCCTACGAGATACAACCGAAACCCCTAAAGGGGACCTCTCGGTTGACACAAGCGCCGAACTGCGTTCAAATCTCGTAGGACGGCAAAAAAAACACTCATCAACTGATGAGTGTTTTTTTGGTAAGCCACTTTAAACGTAAGTCGAAGATTTTATATATTAAAAAACAAAAGTCTGTTTATATGGAATTAATAATATTATTGAAACTAAGCAAAAAGGGGTATAAAATACCCCTTTTTGAAATTCCTCCACAGTCTATTTTTCAATAGATAGCTTTTAATGTACTACTATTTTAACATATCTAATACGATAAGTCAATAGAATACTGTAATATTATTATATGCTTTTTTGAAAATTTTATGTGCCAAAATAATTTTTTAATTCTTTTCTTATTTTCTCTTTTTCCTCTTGAGATAACATATACACACTTTGTTTGCTGGTATCTTCAAAAATCTTAACAAATCTTTTTCTACTTAATACTCTGCCCTGATTTAACATTATTTTGTTGCTTGTGCCATTTAACATTAGCGATATATTATAAGAATAATTTACTCCAGAAGGCTTAGAGGATAAAGGGAAAACATAATAAAAATCATTATCATGATTTAATTTGTTTTCATGTTTTTTCCATACAAGTACTGGTCTTAATTTATTTGTTTCGCTTCCAATATTTGTCCCCATATATGCGAAATAAATACAATATTTCATTATTTGCAAATTAGGATTAACTCGTGAATATTTTAATTCTAATTTATTACTATTCCATGTTAACAACTTAAAAATACTCTCTGGCAGTGCAATGTCGATAAGTTTATCACCTCTTAAATTTTTATTTGCTAGACTTTCTATGTTCTTTTCATATTTAAGTATAATCAATTTGTAAATATTGATAGTAAGTTTATAAAATTCTAACGAAGTTATTGTAGCTTGCTTGCCCCTCAAATATAACGGACTAGTTATAACAACTTTTTTTAATGTTAAAAATCTATCTAAATACAATACCTTACTTAACCCATTTTCCATTTTAAGAAAATCATTATTTAATAAGTCTACATCTTCAATGCACCCAACAATAATTTCATTTGAATTGTCTGTATCACATATGTAAACACATAGTCCTTGCTCACCAGAATTTTTATTATATTTATAAATGTTTTTCGGAAATAGATTCATTTGTAACCTCTTGATCAATTATAGCATATCATATCTGTTATATCAAGAAGTTTTACTTATTTTTCTAACAAATTCAATTTATTCATACATAAACTATAAATAATATTATTTAAACTTAAAATGTGACTAGTTTATTTAAAATTATTTGTTTTCAACTAAAATCAAAAACTACCCTTAAAAACAAAAATTAATACTCTCTCCGTCTAAAAGCTTTTATATGTTTAGTAAAGGCTAAGCATTAAAATCACTAGCATTTTACTTGTTTTTTAAGTTTACTATTAACGTGTATTTTAGCATGTAAAAATTTTTAGGCACTTTTTTGAAATTTACACATATGTTTTAACTTTAGATTTTCAAAGTTTTAGGCCGCAAGAGCCGGTAGAAAAGCGGTGGGGATTAATTTCCTCACCGCTTTTTTTAATTTTGCGTTCTACTTATCATTTTTGCTATTGTTTCAAACATTTTTTTAAATTTCCCAAATGGATGTTTTTCTTCCTGCATAGATTTAACATATTCTTCCTTACTTAACCATGGGGCATTCTCATCTATAAAACCAACAAAATTATTGGCTTGAATAAAATAAAATCTGTCATCTCCATAAGCATTTCTAAAATTAAAGATATAAAAAACAAGTTTACTCTTATTCATTATTATTTGACTTTCTTTTGTTATATATTTATCAAAAACACCAATATAACACCATGCTTGTTCTCTATATTCTATAGGAGTTTGAAAAGAGTGTGTTGTTTTAAACTCCGTAGGAATTCTCTCAAGAGTTTGATTTTCTTCATCTAAACAATAAGCATTAACATATTCAAAAAACATGGGATATTTAAATTGCATGTTTTGTATTTTTACCTGAATATACGATATTTTTTCTTCTTTTAACGCCTTAATACCTCCTTTATGCCCCCATGTTCCTAATTCTTGACAGTGGCTATCTACTTGTTCTTTTGTGTATGGAACTATTATATTTTCTTGTGTAGAATAAAATCTAGCTGTAGCTTTCACAGACAACTTGTTTAGTTCATCTTCTTTTTTCTGCCTTTGCCAAGTGTTGTAAAACACAATTAACGCTAGAAAAGTTGAAGCAATAAACACAAGCAACCCCGAAATTAAACTTGTCCAACCTCCAAAATCGTGAAGCAATACAAAATCCTGAAAACCTTTTGAAAAAACAACAATCATTATAAAAGTGCTAATTAATATCAATGCCAAAATACATATTAATACTATATGTAACCATTTATAATCATTGAAGAATTTTTTATAACTAAATTTATTTTCTCTTTTTACTTTTTTTGTTTTCTTTTTCATTTTCACTCTCCAAAACTCAAATTCTACCAAAATGTTTCAAAATATCAAATCTTATACTTTCAACTTGGTTGCCAAGAGTTTTCATTCTTTTATTGAAATCGAATAGTTTATTGTAACTTTTGTTTAAGTTTCGATCCAATTGACGTCTTTGTCGTACATAAAATCCATATACGCTTTATGTACAAGCCAATTCCTTATATCTTTTATTTCTTTTAATAACTTATAATCTCCTTGTTTAAGATAGGGTTTCCCATCACTATTATCAAGTTTTTCTAACTCTACCAAAACAGGTCCTAACGCTTTATCTTTTACAATGTCCAAATTTTCATTAAAATTACCTTTTAACATGCCTGCATAAATTAACTTTATGTCATGTTCTATTCGTTGACATTCCATAATTGTTTCGCCAACAATTAAATGAAAATTATCTAAATATGCCATAAAAAGCTCCTTAGTGAAAACTTAATGTAATTTTACCATATTTTTCTAATAAAATCAATTCCGTTTATATATAAACGAAAAAACGTACACCGTTTACGAGATACAGCCATACCCCTAAATGTTCGCTACGCGAACTATAATGCGCCGAAAGGCGTTATCATGCAAACGCAGTTTGCTATCATTCAAATCCGCTTGTGCGAAAATTATAATTGCTAAAGCAAAATGATAACTCGCTACGCTCGAATTATAATCAAATCCTTGCGGATTTGACATAAAAAATAAAAGCACCAACTACCGTTGATGCTTTATTTTTTGGTGACCCCTACGAGATGCAACCGAAACCCCTAAAGGGGACCTCTCGGTTGACGCAAGCGCCGAACTACGTTCAAATCTCGTAGGACGGCACGAAAAAACGCACACCGTTTAGGTGTGCGTTTTTCGTGGTGACCCCTACGAGATTCGAACTCGTGTTACCGCCGTGAAAGGGCGATGTCTTAACCGCTTGACCAAGGGGCCTAAAATTCTTTGATAATTTATGGTAGCGTGTTTTTGTTTGGTAGCGGCGGTCAGATTCGAACCAACGACCTGCCGGGTATGAACCGGCCGCTCTAACCAGCTAAGCTACGCCGCCATATATACTGCTTTCGCAGTCAAATGCCTTAGTATTATATATAAAATTTTTAAACTTGTCAAACATATTACGCCATTTTATTCAAAAAATTTTTATTTGTATAGCGTAATACTAATTACTAACTATTTTTATCTTCTATTGCCTTGCTTTCTTCTAATCCTACAACTTCGTCAACAGGCATTGCAAAAGCTATTCCTTGAGCCTCTGTCGTCGTTCCTAC
>JAZRCS010000093.1:0-9082 GCA_045659885.1 Christensenellaceae bacterium | reverse complement strand
ACTCTTGGCGCGTCGTTAATAGTAAAAGCGCTTGATTTGATTGAAAGTGGAAGCGAAACTTACACTAAACAAGACGATACTAAAGCAGTGCACGTAAAAATGATAAGCAAAAACGACGGTTTAATAGATTTTTCAAAATCGGCGACCGAAATAGTAAATTTAGTAAAAGGTTTAAGCGTTTGGCCAACGGCATTTACTTTCTATGAAGGTAAAATGTTAAAAATATATAAAGCGTCGGCTATTAAGGGAAAAGGTAATAGTGGCGAAGTAGTAGTTAGCGACGCTAAAAATGGTTTAGTTATTGCTACGGGCAACGGTTTAGTTTTAGTTGAAGAAGTGCAACTTGAAGGTAGTAAAAAAATGCCGATAAAAGACTTTTTACTTGGTAAGAAAATACAAGTTGGATATAGGTTTTAAAAATGCTAATAACTTTATACGATAGTTACAATATTTTATCAAAAGTATATGGTAAAGGCACATTTTTAAAACAGGCTATACAAGATACTCAAATCGAGCCGTTAAATAGGGCAAAAGTTACTAAAATTTGTTACGGCGTTTTAGAAAAAGACGTTACTTTAAGTTATATAATAACTTGTTTTTGTGAAAAACAGCCTAAACTTTCGGTAAGGACTATTTTAAAAATTGCCTTATATATGATAATTTATATGGAAAAATCGCCTTACGCCGTAACCGACAACGCCGTTGAACTTTTAAAAAAGTTAGGCAAAGGTGGTATGAAAGGTTTTTTAAACGGTTTATTGCGAAATTTTATTCGTAACGGCTACAAAATGCCCAAAAACGAGATTGATTTTTTATCTATTAAATATTCTTATCCAAAATTTTTAGTTGAAATTTTATTTAAAGATTACGGAATTGATTCTGCTAAAAAAATTATGGAATACGAAAGCGCTAAAACTTCAGTTAGATTTAACGATGGTATTAACGGCGAAGAATATTTGTTAAATAAAGATTACGTTTTTGAAAAAACGCCTTTTAACAACACTTTTTTCGTTAACAATTTTAAAATGGAAGAAGGTTTTTATAACGGCGACTACACCTTTCAATCAATAGGTAGCGTTGCTATTTGTGACGGTGTAGAAGGGGGCGAAAATTTACTTGACGTATGTAGCGCTCCAGGTGGTAAAACGGTAAACTTGTCTTCAAAATTTACTTTCGTTACAGCGTGTGAATTACACGAGCATAGGGTAGAATTACTAAAAAGTTACTGTGAGCGTATGAAAAAGGGAAACGTTACTTTTTTTAATAGAGATATGAAAGAGTTTTATAAGCCTTTTGAAAATAATTTCGACGCCGTTTTACTTGATGCTCCTTGCTCGGGTTTTGGGGTTGTAAAAGAAAACCCAGACATATTTTTAAATAGAAAAAAAGAAGATATAAGTTCGTTAATTTTAGAGCAATCTAAACTGTTAGAAGTAGCAAGTAAATACGTCAAAATAGGTGGCTATTTATACTATTCTACTTGTAGCATACTAAAAGACGAAAATGTTAGACAAATTGCTAAATTTTTAAAAAAATTCGATAATTTTATCGAAGAAAAAACGATTAGTAAATTAACGGGTGAAAACCAAGAATTCGGAATACAATTTTTGCCACATTTATCAATGGGTGCAGGGTTTTATTTTGTAAAATTAAAAAGGATAAAATAATGAAAATTTTGCAAGATTATTCGTACGATGAACTTAATGAAATAGTTTTATCTTACGGTGAAAAAAAGTATAGAACAGGGCAAATTTATAGGGCTCTTGCAAACGGTTTAAAAATAACTGAAATTACCGAAATTTCAAAATCGTTTAGGGATAAATTGCTTGAAAATTATTACGACGAGCCCGTATCGTTATACAAAAAATTAGTTTCGGTTGACGGAACTGAAAAATATCTTTTTAAACTGCACGACGGCAATATCGTTGAAGGCGTTTATATGAAAAACAACTACGGCAATACTCAATGTTTATCAACGCAAATAGGTTGTCGTATGGGTTGTGTTTTTTGCGCGTCGGGTATAGGTGGACTCGTTAGAAATTTATCAAGTGGAGAAATGCTTGCAACGGTATGTCTTGTAAACCGATTAGGTGGTGGGAATATATCAAAAAGGGCTGTTACGAATATCGTTTTAATGGGTAGTGGCGAGCCTTTTGATAACTACGATAACACGGTAAAATTCTTACGCTCGGTTTCGGCAGTTGAAGGTTTAAACGTTAGTTTAAGAAATATAAGTTTATCAACTTCGGGTTTAGTTCCACAAATTTATAAATTTAGCGAAGAAAAATTACCGGTTAATTTAACCATTTCACTTCACCAACCGTTTACTAAAGAAAGGGAAAAATTAATGCCTATAACTAAGGCTTATTCGGTTGAAGAAATTTTAAAAGCGTGTGAATATTATTTTGAAAAGACGGGTAGACGATACATTTTTGAATACTCGCTTGTTAAAGGTCATAACGATACGCAAAAATGTTTAGACGAACTGATTAGAATTTTAAAAGGACGTCCTTGTCACGTTAACGTAATTAGGTTAAACGAAGTAAAGGAAAATAATTTAAAAGCAACAACTGAAAAAGACGCTTACGCTTTTGCAGGCTACTTAGAAAAAAACGGAATTTCAGCAACCGTTCGTAGATTAAACGGTGCAGATATTGAAGGTGCTTGTGGACAACTTAGGCGTAGCGTTATAAATGATGAAAATTAAAGGAGTTTTTATGAGAAAAATTAAAATTGCGCCGTCAATTTTATCGGCAAACTTTGCAATTATGGGACAAGAAACAGCAGAAATTACTAACAACGGTGCAGACTATATTCACCTTGACGTTATGGATGGCGTGTTCGTTCCAAACATGTCGTTCGGTTATAAATTAATTAAAGAAATTAGGCCGTATTCAACTGCAGTATTCGATACTCATTTAATGATTACAAAGCCAGAAAGATATATTAAAGAATTTTGCACTGCTGGTTCTGATATCGTAACTATTCATTACGAGGCATGCGAAGAAGACGTTATTAAAGTTTTAGATATGATAAGGTCGTACGGTGTTAAAAGTGCAATTTCAATTAAGCCTAAAACTCCCGTAAGCGTGTTAAAGCCATTACTTGGCCACCTTGATATGATACTTTTAATGAGCGTTGAGCCAGGTTTTGGTGGTCAAAAATTTATGGAAGACGCTATACCACGTCTTAAAGAAATTAAGGCTATGGTTGACGAAAGTGGTTTAGATATAGATATTGAAGTGGACGGTGGTATTACCTTTGAAAACGTAAAAAGGGTAAAAGACGCAGGTGCAAACGTAATAGTTGCAGGTTCTACCGTATTTAATCATAAAGATAGAAAAGAGGCCATTGAAAAATTAAGAAATTCATAATATGTAATTACATTAGTGTGTAGTATTTTGTGTAACAACAAAGTGTTGCACGCTTTTTTTTATGGAAATTAGTGGCTCAAAAATATATTTTAAATATTTGACTAATCATCTATAAATTGATATAATATTTTAAGGAATTTTGGTGAATTATGCAATTAAAATCTATTTACAATCAATTTAACGTAAGTGATAAAGTATATAATTTTGGTGAAGAAATTTTAAAAGGATTAGAAAGTCGTTTTAAAAAGATTGACGAAATTAGTGAATATAACCAAAACAAAGTACTTTTAGCAATGCAAAAAAATAGGGTGGACGCTACTTGTTTTAATACGACGACGGGCTACGGTTACAACGATATCGGCCGTGATAAATTAGAAAGGGTGTACGCCGACGTTTTTCATACCGAAAGTGCGCTCGTTCGTCCACAAATTACTTGTGGTACACACGCCTTAACTATCAGTTTATCGGCAAACTTATTACCAGGCGACGAGTTGTTGTCAATAAGTGGTAGACCATACGACACGCTTGAAGAAGTTATAGGTATAAGAAAAAGTCCTTGTTCTTTAATGGAATACGGCGTTATTTATAACGAAGTCGATTTAAATGGCGACGGTAACTTTGATTTTGACGGAATTAAAAAGGCAATTAACGATAAAACTAAGTTAATTGCTATTCAAAGGTCGAAAGGTTATAAAACGAGACCTACTTTAAGCGTTGAACAAATAGGTGAGGCTATTAAATACGTTAAGTCGATTAAGCCCGACGTTATCGTTATGGTCGATAACTGCTACGGTGAATTCGTCGAAACGGTTGAGCCGAGTGACTACGGCGCAGATATGACGGTTGGCTCGTTAATTAAAAACCCAGGTGGTGGACTTGCTCCTATCGGTGGCTATATCGTAGGAACTAAGAAGTGTATTGATAGATGTTCCTATAGACTTTCTGCACCGGGACTTGGACAAGAAGTTGGTGCAACTCTTGGTATATTAGAAAAGTTTTATCAAGGCTTATTTTTAGCCCCAACCGTAACGGCAGGTGCGTTAAAAGGCGCAATTTTCGCTGCAAATATTTACGAAAGGTTAGGTTTTAAAGTAGTGCCTAATTCAACTGAAGAAAGGTTTGATATTATACAAGCAGTTGAACTTAAAAGTAGCCAAGGTATGCTTGCTTTTGCTAAAGGTATTCAAAACGCTGCGCCCGTAGATAGTTACGTAAGCCCAATTCCAGGCGATATGCCAGGGTATGACAGTCAAGTAATTATGGCGGCAGGTGCTTTCGTACAAGGCTCGTCAATCGAACTTTCTGCCGACGGACCTTTAAGAGAGCCTTATGCAATTTATTTCCAAGGTGGTTTAACTTTCTACCACGCTAAACTTGGTATTTTAAAATCGTTACAAGAAATGGTTAACGCTGGTCTTGTAACTTTATAGGGGGTTTATTATGTTTTTTGTATTTTCGCTTATAGCACTACTTTGTTGGAGTGGCTCGGATTTATTTTCTAAAAAAGGTACTTGTCAAAAAGACAAAAACAGTCACTGGCGTGTAATTTTTGCCGTTGGCGTAATAATGGGTATTCACGCCGTATTAACTTTAATTATTTCGGCAATTTTCGGTGATAAATTAGTTGAACTTGATAATTCATTTTTATTAAGTATTTTTTATACCGATTTCGTTCCACTTGATTTTATTAAATATTTACCAGTTGCTTTTGTTTACTTACTTGCAATGGTAATAGGTTACGCTGGTTTAAGATACATAGAACTTTCAATTTCTTCGCCTATTTGTAACGCGTCGGGCTCACTTGCTTTACTTATTATCGTAATTTTAGGTGCGTTTGGCGTGTTTAGTGAACCAACCGTTTTAAAAGATATTGATATAATTTGCGTATTATTAATTACTTTTGGTATTATTTGGCTTGGAGTAGTTGAGTATAACGAAAACGACGACGTTAAACTTTTAAGAAGTCAAGGTGGTCAATTTAAATATACGAAAAGTTTTATTGCAATACTTATTCCTATAATCTATTTATTATTAGACGGTTTTGCAACGGTAGGTGATGAACTTGTTTACGAATTTGGTTTCTTTGAAAGTGATTACGCTGCAAATACGGCTTTTGAATTTACTTCACTTTGTTTTGCAATTTTTGCCTTTATTTTCGTTACGGTAATTAAGAAAGAAAAATTCTTTAAAATTAAAGTTGAAGAAGTTGATGAAAACGGTGTTATGCAAACAAAATACCTTCCGTTTAGTAAAGATTTAATAATAGGTGGCGTTTGCGAAACTATAGGACAAATTTTCTATATGGCAGTAGTTGCATCGACTTTCGTTCAAGGTTTACCTATAATTTCTTCTTACTGTGTTTTATCCGTTGTTTGGAGTAGAATTTTCTTAAAAGAAAAACTTTCTAAAAAACATTATATAGCAATTATTGCTACGCTCGTTGGTATAATAGGTTTAGGTATTGCCGAAGTCTTAGAAAGCAACTTATACGAAATAATTTTTGGTTTAATCTAATTAATAGTAACAAAAAGCACTTGCTAACTGCAAGTGCTTTTTTATATATTTTTTATAACGACCAGTCTATTTCGCCTAAATTATTTTCTTTTAGGAATTTGTTTGTTTTAGAAAAGGGTTTAGAGCCGAAAAAGCCGTTGTAAGCCGATAAAGGCGATGGGTGTGCGCTTTCTATAATAAAATGTTTGTTTACGTCGATAATAGCCTTTTTCGACCTTGCGTTGCCACCCCATAAAATAAATACTACGGGCGTATCTTTATTAGATATTTTTTTAATAACTTGGTCGGTAAACCATTGCCAGCCACAGTTTTTATGTGAATTTGCTTGACCTTCGCGCACGGTTAAAACGGTGTTTAAAAGTAGTACGCCACGTTTTGCCCATTTTGTTAAATCGCCACTATTTGGTATAGTTAAACCTAAATCGCTATTAAGTTCTTTATAAATATTTTTAAGCGACGGTGGAATTTTTACGCCGTCAGGAACTGAAAAACTTATTCCTTGCGCTTGACCAAATTCGTGGTAAGGGTCTTGACCTAAAATTACTACCTTAACGTCGTCGTAATTCGTTAACTTAAAACAGTTAAAAATGTCGTTCATATTAGGGTAGATAACGTGTGTTGAATATTCGGTTTTTAAAAAGGAACGTATGCTTTCGTATTTAGACGTGCTAAACACGTCTTTTAAAATTTCATCCCAACTATTGTTAAAATTTATCATAAAAATATTTTATCATATTTAGTAATATTTTGCAAGGTTTACGTCTTAAATATATTATATATATTTAGAAAAACAAGCAAAATTTTGTATCTATATATAATATATAAAGAAAAGAAAAATTTTTAAAAAAATTGTTTACAATTTAAAAAATATGGTATACAATAAGTTGTATTAAATTAGTAGGGGATTATTATGCTTGCAAAAGTAACAAGTTTTTCTTTATACGGTTTACAAGGTTTACCTATTTCAGTTGAAGTTGACGTTTTTAACGGTATGCCGTCGTTTGAAATCGTAGGGTTACCAGATACTGCCGTAAAAGAAAGTAAAGAAAGGGTACGTTCTGCAATAAAAAACAGTGGTAAACATTTTCGTAATGGCAAAATAACTATTAATTTAGCGCCAGCCGATATTAAAAAGCAAGGTGCTTACTTAGATTTAGCCATAGCAATGGGCATACTTAAAGCGCAAGGGGAAGAAAATCTTGTTGATATAAGCGACTACGTAATGCTTGGCGAATTATCGCTTGACGGTAGTTTAAGGGGCGTAAACGGAATAATGCCTATATTAATCTCGGCAAAAAGTTTAGGATACACTAAATTTATAATTCCTAAAGAAAATGAGTTTGAGGCAAGTTATATTAGTGGAACGACTATCTATGCTTTAAATACTTTAAATGAAGTAGTAGACCTTTTGTCAAATAATAAACAATTTGCTCCACTTACAGAAAAAGAATATAGCGCAAGTAGTGGCGAAGTTGAATATACGTGCGATTTATCTTACGTAAAAGGGCAAACCTTTTGTAAAAGAGCGTTAGAAGTTGCCGTTTCGGGTGGGCACAATATGTTGATGGTAGGACCACCGGGCGCAGGTAAAACTATGATTGCAAAATGTATCCCTACGATTATGCCAGATATGGCGTTTAGTGAAGCGTTAGAAACTACTAAAATACATAGCGTTGCAGGTTTACTTAATAGTAACGAAGGTATAATTACAAAAAGACCGTTTATGACGCCTCATCATACGGCAACTAATACTGCTTTAATAGGTGGTGGTCCAAACGCCTTACCAGGTATAATTAGTTTAGCGCATAACGGCGTATTATATCTTGACGAAATGCCAGAATATACAAGGTCAACGCTTGAATCTTTACGTCAACCACTTGAAGATAGGGTTATAACCGTATCACGTGCTAAAGCAAGCGTGCAATATCCTGCAAGTTTTATGCTTTGTGGTAGTATGAATCCTTGTCCTTGTGGGAATTACGGTATAAAAGATAAAATTTGCAACTGTACTATGTCGCAAATAACTAAATACAAAGCAAAACTTTCTGCTCCGTTACTTGATAGAATTGATATTCAAGTAGCAGTTGAAGGCGTTAAATACGACGATTTAACAAGCGATAGTTTAGAAGAAAGTAGTATATCGGTTAAAAAACGTGTAAATATTGCACGAAAAATTCAACTTGAACGTTTTAAAGACGATAATATTACTACCAACGCTCAAATGAGTGAAAAGCATCTTAAAAAATATTGTAAACTTTCAAAAGAGTGTGAAGATATTATTAAAACGTCATTTTATACGCTTAACTTATCGGCAAGGGCAAGAACTCGTATTATTAAAGTTGCAAGGACTATTGCCGACTTAGATTATAGTGAAGATATTATGCCTAAGCACGTTTTAGAAGCAATAAGTTATAGGAGCAATATTTAATGACTAATAATGAAAGAGCAATAGTCTATCTTGATTTATTAACGCATTTAGAATATAAACACAAGCGCAATATTATTGATTTGTACGAAGATATAGGAACTCTTTTTAAAAATCCGTCAATTTGTTACGATTATTTATTAAATAATGCAAACGACGGTTACGCTAAAACCTTTATCGACGGACTTAACGCTAAAATTTACGATAAAATTATTGACGAAGTAATAAGTTGCGATATTACTATCGTAACTGAGCAAAGTAATGATTATCCTAAAAGTTTATTAAATATTAATTATAGACCACTTTGTTTATATTGTAAGGGCAACGTTAAACTATTAAACGCTAAAAATATTTTTTCGATTGTAGGCTCAAGAAAGACTTTGCCTGAATATTTAAAACATTGTTCTACTATTTCAAACGAATTATCGTCAAACGGCGTCGTTATCGTCACGGGCGTAGCAAACGGTGCAGATAAAAGTGCAATTTTAGGCGCAATTGATAGTGGTAACTTAATTTTAGTTTTAGCAGGTGGATTTAATTATATCAATAGCGAACAAAACCGTGATTTAATTAATAAAACTGTTAATAACGGATTAGTTATTAGTGAATACGCGCCAAGCGTACCACATTTAGCCTATCATTATCCTATTCGTAATAGAATAATAGCAGGGCTTTCTAAGGGCGTTTTAATTTGTAGTGGCAATAATAAAAGTGGAACGAGATATACGGCACAATTTGCCTTAGATTTTAATAAAGATTTATTTTGTTT
>JAZRCS010000092.1:0-15901 GCA_045659885.1 Christensenellaceae bacterium | reverse complement strand
AACTTGACACTCAAAGTTATTAGTTATATACTAATAACATATAAAGGGGTACACGTTATGTTTAATTTCAAAAAATTAGCAACTGCTTTTTTTCTTTTATTATTAACTATAGCAACTTGCTTAGCTTTTACAGGTTGTAATAAAAATAGCAACTGTCGCGCTGGCTATAAACACCATTTTGATACCACTAATCATTGTATGTATTGCGACAAAACGTATTGCGAGGTGTACGGGCACTCTTTCAGCGAAAATGACTTTTGTGGAATTTGTGGAGCAACTGAAACTAAAAATGGATGTAAAAGTGAACCAAAAGATAACGATATTCCAGTTGGTGGAGTAATAGGTTTTAACATAGGCTTTTTAATAGTTGGCATAATTGCGCACTATATCGGAATTAGCATTTCAAGTCCTTTCCTTATGCGAGCGCCTATAGTCGTCTATTTCTTTACAACTATTGCTGTTTTCTTCCAGTTTGGAATTTTATGTGGCATTATTACGCTAATATTCCTAATTATTTACACCGTAATAACTGTAGGTATGAATAAAAAATTCTTAGGCTACGACGACGTTTTTTAACGATAATATTTTTGAAAAAAAAGACCTTAGTTTGCACCAAGGTCTTTTTAAATTAAATTTGCATTTAATTGGTTAGTAACAAGTAAGACAAGGCTCGCTAATTGACTATGGATACAATAGACCTTGTTGGTCATTGTAGTCATAGGCTATTGGCAGAAACACAGTTTTCGCCGTTAATAAAAAAGACTTGATGCTTTATTCACCAAGTCATTTTTTTAATTCGTTAGCCTTTTAAGGCGTTAGTAACAAGTGAGAGCAGGCTCGCAAGTTGGACGTGGACGTAATAGACCTTGTTGGTCATTACGGTCATGGACAATTTGCAGAAACGAACTATCACGCCGTTAATATTAAAACAAAAAAAGACTTGATATAAATAATAAATCAAGTCTTTTTAAAATCGTTTGCCTTTTAAGGCGTTAGTAACAAGTGAGAGCAGGCTCGCAAGTTGGACGTGGACGTAATAGACCTTGTTGGTCATTACGGTCATGGACAATTTGCAGAAACGAACTATCACGCCGTTAATAACGACTTAAAATTATTCAGCAACTGCTGTAGCGCCAGCTTCCTTAAGCTTTTCAATCATCTTGTCAGCTTCTTCTTTAGCAACTGCTTCTTTAAGTACGCCCATTTTTTCAACAGCGTTCTTTGCTTCAACAAGACCAAGACCAGTAAGTTCCCTAACTGCTTTGATAACTGCGATTTTGTTTGCGCCAACTTCTTTAAGAACAACGTTGAATTCAGTCTTTTCTTCAACTGGAGCTGCTTCTTGAGCAACTGGACCTGCAACTGCTACTGGAGCAGCAGCGCTTACGCCGAATTCTTCTTCGATTGCTTTTACTAAACTGTTGAGTTCAACAACAGTCATACCTTTAATTTCTTCAATAATTTTTGCTATATCTGCCATTTTAAATTTCCTCTCTTAATTTTAATTTTTGTTTTAGGTTATTCACCTAATTTTTCAGCCACCCTATTGAGTGCAACTGCTAAACCACTAATCATACTTTGTAACGTACCTGCGAGTGTAGCAACCAAAACTTCTTTTGATGGAATTGATGCCAACGTTTTAACGCCGTTTGCGTCAACGTATTCGCCGTTTACGTAACCACTTTTTGCTGAAAGTTTATTTTCATACTTCTTTGCATTTTCAGATACGATTTTTGCTGCCGTAGTTTCATCTTGACCAAACGCGAACGAAGTAGTTCCGTTAAGGTCGGCATCAAAACTTGTTACGCC
Organism: Christensenellaceae bacterium; assembly: GCA_045659885.1. Classification (GTDB taxonomy): domain Bacteria; phylum Bacillota; class Clostridia; order Christensenellales; family Borkfalkiaceae; genus HGM11412. The sequence goes on along the minus strand of JAZRCS010000092.1, from coordinate 14,092 downwards.
TAAATCGTTAAACGCACGTCTAACTAAAGTATTTTTTAATACTTTGTATTGAACGTTTGCCTTTCTAAAAGCATTACGAAGTTCAGTATCTTCTGCAACCGTAAGTCCTTTATAATCAACTAAGATAACTGACTTACTTTCAGCAATTTTTGCTTTAATTTCTTCGACAACTTTCTTTTTTGCTTCAAAATTTGCTGACAAAATTCTTTACCTCCTTTAAGATTTAGCAAAAGAAAACGCTTTTAGCCAAAGTAGACTAAAAGCGCATAAAATTACTTGCGTTCAAAGTGTACCTCGGCTGGTGTAGAAAATCTACTTAAAACCTGCTTTCTTCGGCTATTTAATTGTTTACTTTGACATTATAATATTTTATTTACAAAATGTCAAACGTTTATTAAATGTTTTTTGTTGTAACTTTAACACCAGGTCCCATAGTGCTTGTAATAGCAATACTTTTAATGTATTGACCTTTAGCAGCTGCTGGTTTTGCTTTGATGATTGCATCAAGTAATGCAGTGTAGTTTTCTAAAAGTTTTTCTTTACCAAAACTCTTTTTACCGATAGCACAGTGAATAACAGCCGTTTTATCAAGTCTGTATTCAACTTTACCTGCTTTAACTTCGTTAATTGCTTTAACTACGTCCATAGTAACAGTACCAGATTTAGGGCTTGGCATAAGACCTTTAGGACCTAACACCTTACCTATTCTACCTACAACACCCATCATATCAGGAGTAGTAATAACAACGTCGAAACCGAACCAGTTTTCTTTTTGAATTTTTGCTACCATATCTTCAGCGCCAACGAAATCAGCACCTGCAGCAGCTGCAGCGTCAGCCTTTTCGCCCTTAGCGATAACGAGAACTTTTTGAGTTTTACCCGTACCGTTTGGAAGTACGATAACGCCTCTAACTTGTTGGTCTGCTTGTTTTGGGTCTACACCAAGTTTTGTGTGAAACTCAATCGTTTCATCAAATTTTGCTTTTGCTGTAGCAAGAACAATGTCCATTGCTTCATTAATATCGTATTGTTTAGTAACGTCATACGACTTAATACTATCAGCATATTTTTTTCCGTATTTCATTTATAGAATCCTCCTTGTGGTATTTGCGAGAACTTAATCTCTCCCACCATTTCCTTTTATTCTTCGACAGTTACACCCATACTGCGAGCAGTACCAGCAATCATACTCATGCATGCTTCTAAAGAAGCTGCGTTAGTATCAACCATCTTAATTTTAGCGATTTCCTCAACTTGAGCTTTTGTAAGTTTTGCAACTTTATTCTTGTTAGGAGCAGCGCTTGCCGTTTCAATACCACAAGCCTTTTTAATAAGTTCTGGTGCAGGTGGCGTTTTAAGAATAAACGTAAATGAACGGTCCTGATAAATAGTGATAACTACAGGAATAACGTAACCCATTTTGTCTTGAGTTTTTGCATTAAACTCTTTAGTGAATCCAGGCAAGTTAATACCATAAGGTCCAAGTGTTGAACCAACTGGTGGGCCTGGGGTTGCTTTACCGGCTTGTAACTGTAATTTTACAACAGCCGTTACTTTTTTAGCCATAATAACATCCTCCATTATAGTGGTAATTGCAAGGCGTCCTTAAAAATTTTTACGCCTCTCCCACTTATTCTTACGGGAAACCCCGATAAGGTCAATTTAAATCTTTTTAAGTTGAACGTAATCAACGTCAACTTCAGTTTCAGTATTGAACATCGCAACTTTAACTTTTGCTTTTTGCGTATTGTCGTTAAGTTCTAAAATAACGCCTTCAAATCCGTCTAACGGACCTGATACGATAACGACTTTATCGCCAACTACGTAGTCAATTTCTTGAACAGTATCTTCTAAGCGAATTTTCATAACTTCTTCGTCTGTAAGTGGAAGCGCTTTACCTTGTGGTCCAACGAAACCTGTTACGCCACGGGTGTTAGTTATTAAATACCAAAGTTCGTTAGAATATACGAGTTTAATGAACACATAAGACGGCATAATTTTGCGAAGTACCACCTTCTTTTTACCGTTCTTTTCTTCAATCGTTTCTTCCATAGGAATTTTGATATCTAAAATTTGGTCTTGAAGATTGCTGTGTTCAATCATCTTTTTTAACGTTTCCGAAACGAGCGTTTCATAGCCTGAATAAGTATGAATTACATACCATTTTGCATTTTCGATAGCCATTATTAACCCCCGATATTACCAAGCAAATCAAAAAGGCTAGACATACCGAAGTCAATAAGCGTAATAACGATTGCAAATAAAAGCACTACGCCTAATACTATGCCCGTTTGTTTTACGACTTTTGAAAAAGAAGGCCACGATACCTTTTTAATTTCTGCGAAAACTTCTTTTAATTTTTTGCCCCACTTTTTAAGAAAAAACTCTTTCTTCTTAGTGTTTTTCTTTTGTGTGGCATCATTTTTTTGTGCTACTTTTTGTTCTTTCATTTTTAAAACCTCAATGTATTTTTACCCAAAATACAAACGGGTAAATTAGCCCATTAATTATTTCGTTTCTTTGTGGGCTGTGTGTCTTTTGCAGAAAGGACAATATTTGTTCATTTCCAATCTGTCTGGGTTGTTTTTCTTGTTTTTGTACACGTCGTAATTTCTTTGTTTGCATTCTGTACAAGCAAGTGTAACTTTAACCGTATTTCCTTTAGCCATTTTTAAAATCCATCCTAAAAAATTAACACCCCTTTTGGAGTGCTATTCTATTTTATACGATTAGCCCTATAAAGTCAATCGTTTTTTTATGCTTTTTCACATTTTTTTAATAAATTATATTTATTATGCCTTTATTTTTAGTTTTTTATTAAAATTTTTCGTCTAATTTATTCTTAAGGTCGCATAGCGCCCTATATCTGTGACTTACTGCGTTTTTTTCTTGACTACTTGCTAACCCGAACGACTTTTTTAGGTCGTAACTATAAAATAAACTATCGTAACCAAAGCCGTTTTCACCTTCTTCACTACATAAGATTACGCCGTCGGTTTGTCCGTTGCCTTGAATAATTTGCCCGTCTTTCGTGTATAAGACTACGCTTGAAACGAAATGAGCATTTCTATTTTCTACGCCTTGTAATTTTTCTAAAAGTAATTTTCTGTTGCTTTCGTCGGTTGCATTTTCGCCCGAAAATCTTGCGCTGTATATTCCCGGAGCACCGTCTAAATAATCAACCATAAGCCCACTATCGTCAGCCAAACAGTCTTCTTTAAAATATTGTGATACCGTTTTTGCTTTAATTAAAGAGTTTTCAAAAAAAGTTGAGCCTGTTTCTTCGATTTCTTGATTATACCCCATTTCTTTCATTGAAACGATTTCATAATAATCTTTTAAAATTTCTGCAATTTCTTTTAATTTGCCTTTGTTTGACGATGCTACGATTAATTTTTTCATGCTTTCCTTATTTTTCTATTAAAATTCTTTTTATTATATAAAGTTGAAATCTTTTTGGTAAAAAATTTAAAACTTTAAGTAAAAAATTTCTATTTATATTGTAAGCAAATTTAGGGCGTTTTGCCGAGAGTATTTTTTGCGCTAATTTAGCAATTTTTATAGGCTCAACGTATTTTGATTCAACGCTTTCAACTATCTTTTTAAACCTTTTAGTATTAGTCTTATAAAGATTAGTTTTATCGCAAAGAGCATCTAACTCTTTTATAGAAACGTCTAAAATGTTAGTTTTAACTGCGCCTGGTCTTATTACGCTAACGTCAATTCCTAAAAGTTGAAGTTCCATTTTTAACGAGTAAGCGTATTTTTCTAAAGTTGCTTTGGTCGTTGCGTAAAGCCCCGTAAACGGTAATGGGTCTAACGGCGCAAGTTCGCTTGACGTTATAATAATTTTACTACCCTTTTTTAATAAAGGCATAAAAGTTTTGTTTATTCTATAAACACCGAAGACGTTTACGTTGAAAATTTTTGTAAACTTTTCTTCTTCAATTTCTATTAAAGAGTCCATTTTATAGACGCCTGCAAAATGAATTATAGCATCTAATTTATCGTAGTTTTTGCATACGCTATTAAAAACGCTTTGTATTTGATTTATATTAGTTAAGTCTACTTGATAGTAAGTTATAGGTAAGTCTATATTGCTTTGAACGTCAACGCCTATTACGTTATAGCCCTTTTCAATTAAAAGACGACAAGTTGCTTTGCCCATACCACCACAAGCACCAGTGATTAAAATATTTTTCATATTAGCCTTTTATTTTTTTACCATCGCTAAACGCTTTGCCTACCACTTCGCCAACTGCCCTATAAGTATGATTTACCGTGTCGTAAATTATAGGTTGTAATTTTTCTACGTCGACTTTGCCTTTTTCATTTAACACGCTTTCATCAACAGATACGTTTACTATTTCGCCTAAAAGCATACAAGTTTTATTGTCGTAACTTAAAACTTTGCACTCTAAAACGAAAGGCAATTCGTTGATTATAGGGGCGTTTACAAAATTAGATTTTATTACGGTAAAACCTGCCTTTTCAATTTTGTCGCTAACTTTATTACCCGAAACAATACCAAAGTAATCGCACTCTACGACGGTATTTTTAGTTCCGACGCCAACGGTAAAAGCCTTAGAAAATACTACGTTTTTTGTGGTTTTGTGCCCGTCGTCTAAACATATCATTATTTGATTTTCTTCACAAATGCCACCCCAAGCGGCGTTCATACAATTTGCTTTGCCCGTTTCGTCATAAGCGCACACTATTAATACCGGCATAGGATAAAGCCAAGTTTTTGCTCCAAAATTTTTACGCATAATTTCTCCGTTTTTCTTTTATAATGTAGTTGTGCGTTAGCAAGTTTTAATTGCTAACGCACTTAGTTTAAATTTCGTCTTTGTAAATTTCTTTAAAATATTTGTAAGTGTCAACTTTTAATTCGCCACACGCTGCTTCGTCGCAAGCAATAATACCGTCTTGGTGTAATTGTAAAGCGCTAATCGTCCAAGCGTGGTCAACACCACCTTCAATACAATGACGTAAAGCGCGCGCTTTATTGTGTCCACTAATAAGCAATAATACTTGTTTAGAATCACAAACTGTACCAACGCCTACTGAAAGTGCAGTTTTTGGAACTTTGTTAGGGTCGTTTTCAAAAAAGCGTGAGTTTGCAATTAAAGTGTCTGCTGTTAAAGCACGAACGCCCGTTCTTGAAGTTAAAGAAGTAAAAGGTTCGTTAAAAGCAATATGCCCGTCAACGCCACTACCACCCAAGAATAAATCAATTCCACCGTACGATGCGATTTTTTCTTCATAGCGACGACATTCTTCTTCTAAATCTTTTGCCATACCGTTTAAAATGTTAATATTTTCACGAGGGATGTCAATATGGTTAAAGAAATTATCGTGCATAAAGTACCAGTAACTTTGTTCGTGTTCCCTTTCTAAGCCAACGTATTCGTCCATATTGAAGGTTACTACGTTTTTAAAGGTAACCTTGCCTTGTTTGTTCATTTCAATTAATTTCTTGTAAACCCCAAGTGGCGACGAGCCAGTTGGTAATCCGAGTACGAAAGGACGACTTGATGTGTGATTATTAATAGCATTGGCAATATGTGTTGCCGCCCACTCACTCATTGCTTGATAATCGTTTTTTATTATTACTTTCATTTTTATACTCCTTAAAAAATTAAGTTTTTTGCTGTTTTTATTATACAACTTATTATTTTATTTGTAAAGAACTTTAAAAAATTTTTTTCTTTCGAACCCCTTTTTAAACTAATTTACATTTAAACGCCAATACTATATAATACAAATAGTTTGCGCTTTGTTTACAAGTAGCGAAAACTATGCCGTTTTTCAAGTTGAAGTGTAAAACGTAAGTTTTACGGCAAAATTTTAATTTTGCAAAGATTTTGCGCAAGCAAAAGATTTAACTTCTATATTATAATATTATCAATTAAAAATTTAGTTTCTAAAAACGTTAATTTAAAGGGGTATTTATGGATAAAAAAGAATTTGCTTTAAAAGAACACGCTAAATGGCAAGGCAAAATTGAAGTGGTAACGCGCGCGCCTATTAATAATAATGAAGAACTTGCTGTTGCATACACTCCTGGTGTTGCAGAGCCTTGTTTAGAAATTTCTAAAAACGTAGACTTGTCTTACGTCTATACGCGCCGTTCAAATTTAGTTGCCGTTATAACTGACGGAACTGCCGTTTTAGGTCTTGGCGATATAGGCCCAGAGGCTGGTATGCCCGTTATGGAAGGCAAATGCGCCTTGTTTAAAAGATTTGGCGACGTTGACGCTTTCCCTTTATGCGTTCGCAGTAAAGACGTTGACGAAATTGTTAATACCGTTAAATTATTAGCAGGCAGTTTTGGTGGAGTAAATTTAGAAGATATATCTGCCCCACGCTGTTTTGAAATTGAAAAACGTTTAAAAGAAGTTTGCGATATTCCTATTTTTCACGACGACCAACACGGCACGGCTATCGTAACGCTTGCTGCAATGATTAACGCTTTAAAACTTGTCGATAAGAAGATTGAAGATATTGAAGTAGTCGTAAACGGCGCTGGCGCGGCAGGTGTTGCTATTACAAAACTTTTAATGAGTAAAGGTCTTAAAAAAGTTATTCTTTGCGATACAAAAGGAGCAATCTACAAAGGTAGAGATAATCTTAATAATATTAAAGCGCAAATGGCTGAAATTTCTAATTTAGAAATGAAAAAAGGCGATTTAGCGCAAGTTATTAAGGGTGCTGACGTGCTTATAGGCGTTTCTGCTCCAAACAGTTTAACTAAAGATATGGTTAAATCTATGGCAAAAGACCCTATTATTTTTGCTATGGCAAACCCTATCCCTGAAATTATGCCTAACGATGCGCATGATGCCGGCGCAAAAATAATAGGTACGGGAAGAAGTGATTTTCCTAACCAAATTAATAACGTGTTGGCTTTCCCAGGAATTTTCCGTGGGGCGCTTGACGTACTTGCAAGCGACATTAATGACGAGATGAAAATTGCCGCAGCAGAGGCAATCGCAAGCGTAATCCCTGACGAGCAACTTTCGCCAAATTATATAATTCCTGACGCGTTTAACCCAACTATTAGTCAAGTCGTTGCCAAAGCAGTTAAAGAGGCTGCTATAAAAACGGGCGTTGCAAGAAAATTAAATTAATTTTAGCAAAAAATAACCGAGCCATTTTAGGCTCGGCTATTTTTTTATTATGTATTTTTCATTATTACCGAAACGACGCAATCGCTTGCGTGTTCGCACGCGTCAACACACGCTTCAAGGCTTGCATAAATGTTTCTCCAAGAAACGTTTTCTAAAACGTCTTTAGTCTCTTTTGTAAGTTCACGCATTGAAGTTAAATATAATTTGTCGCAATCTTCTTCTAAATCGTTAAGGTCTACGATAAGTTTGTGTAAAGATTTCGACCTTTTGAAATTTTCAAATTCAGTCATAATTTTGTAAAGGAAATCACAAGCCTTTACAATATTTTTTGCAAACTCTATTGCAGACTGTTTCATTACTTTTATATCATAAATATAAAACTTTTGTAAAACTTCTTCAATTAAGTCAACTACGTCATCAAGTTGATGACTTAACACATCTAAATCTTCACGGTCAACGGGGGTTACGAAAGCCTTTGCAAGCGCACGGTCCATTTCGTGCTTTTTATCGTCTGCCAAGTGTTCTATTTCATGCATATTTTTAAGCATATCGTCAATTTTATCAGCCTCGTATTTTTCAAGACACTCAACTAAATAATTAGACGCTTTTTTAGCAAGTTCAGTCGTTGCTATAAAATTTTCAAAATAAAATTTATCGTTTTTAGCCATTTTCTATCTCCTTATCAATTAGAATATAAACATAAATAATTTAGTCATTAAAAATCCGACTAGTCCACAACCTGGGAAAGTTAATATCCAAGTTAAAACCATTTCTTTTACAACGCCAAAGTTAATTGCCGATAATCTTTTAACTGCGCCAACACCCATAATCGAAGTTGTTTTAACGTGCGTGGTTGAAACGGGAAGACTAAATACCGAACAACAAAGTAAAGCCGATGCCGCTGCAATATCTGCCGAAAAGCCTTGGTATTTTTCAAGTTTAACCATATCCATACCAACCGACTTTATAATTTTGTTGCCACCTATTGCAGTACCAGCGCCCATAACTAGCGAGCAAACAATCATAAGCCAAATAGGTATACTTATGTTTGACGGCATTGCTTGTCCGTTTGACATATAAACGCAAAGCAAAATAACGCCCATAAATTTTTGACCGTCTTGCGCGCCGTGCATAAACGCCATTGACGCTGCGCCTGCAATTTGCGCTCCTTTAAAGAAAGGCTCGGTCTTCGGTCTATTCATATTATAGCAAATTTTAGTAACGAGTTTACAAACGAGCCAACCTAAACCGAAACCAAGCACGACTGAAACGCCGATACCGTAAATTACCTTTACCCATTCAGCTCCGTTTACGCCACCTAAACCGTTATGTAACGCAATTGCGCTACCCGTTAAGCCTGCGATTAAAGCGTGGCTTTCACTTGTAGGAATACCGAAAAACCAAGCAAGCGTAGCCCATAAAACTATTGCAAACAGCGCAGCGCTTAAAGCAATAATGGCTTGGTTAGCATCTGTTCCAAAATTTACCATTTTAGTTATTGTTTCTGCAACCGAAGCATTAACAAGCGTCATTACTAAAACTCCTAAAAAGTTAAAGACTGCAGCCATTAATATTGCCGATTTAGGTTTCATACACCTGGTCGTAACGCAAGTTGCTATTGCATTAGGAGCATCCGTCCAACCGTTTACTAATATTACGCCAAGCGTCAACGCTACGGCTATAAATAATAACGGGTTGCCCGTCATTTGATTCCAAAATTCTAATATACCCATAAAGTAGTAATTCCCCATTATAAAAAAGAAGTTTATTAACGCTATTATATCACAAATTAAAATTTTTAGCAATTTTTTTAAATACGCTATTTAAAAGACGTTTTTGATAAAATTAAAACCGAACGAAAAGTTCGGTTTTTTATTAAAATATTGCCATTAATACTCCGTACAATATAGGTATAGTTATAATAGACAATATCGTTGTGCCAAGCGTGAAAGCAACTGCACTTTTCGTGTCGCCGTCATAAGCGTCGGCAAAAGTTGATGCAAGCCCCGACGACGGCATAGCAAACGAAACGAATACACCTAAAATAATTTCATTACTAATTATAGGAAAAACAAACGACAAACCGAATAATAATGCCGTAATTACAGTTGGCATTACTAAAAGTTTTATTGCCGATACGTAATAAACCTTCCACGATTTGAATAATTCTGAAAATTTAATTTCGCCCATCTTCATACCTAATATAGTCATTGAAAGTGGCGTTACCACGTTTGAAAAATGTGTTGAGAAGGTTACTATTTCAGGCACGAAGTCTTTAACGTTTAATAAATTTAAAACTATGCCTAACATAAATGCTATAAGTACGGGGTTTAAAAACGCTTTTTTAAAACTTATCGTACTTTTATCGTTTGATATTGAATATACACCTAAAGTATAAAGTGATATATTGTTAATTATGTTAATAATAATTACAACGGTTAGCACCATTGAATTTGTGCCAAATACAGCCATTGCTAACGGTATTCCTAAAAACCCGTTGTTTGAAAAGGTTGACGAAAAGCGCATCATCCCACGCGTTTTTATTTGTCTTTCCATACTTGTAAGTGGTTTTGTAGCAAAAAAGACAACTGCCGTGTATAATATAGCAATAATCGCAACAAGCGCCATCATAGATAATAATTCTTTATTAAAAGTAACGCTACTAAGCATACTCGTTAACACTAAAAACGGCATACCGGCGTACATTAATATTTTTGATAACGCGCCCGACTGTTCTTGCGTTACGATTTTACTTTTAATTAAAATAAAACCAGGTAGGGCAAGAGCAACGAAAACAAGCACGTTTTTAAACATTATCCATAAAGCGTCCATATAAATTCCTTTTACAGTTTTTTAAATAAAGTTTTTGGCGCAGTTTGTTCGCCGTATACTCTTACCGAACTAACGCAACCTATTTTATTTTCTTTTAAAAGCCCGTCAATAGCAAGATAAATAATAGCGTCGGTTTGAGGTGGCACGCCTTTGTACGTTTTTTTGTTAAACGCCCTTGTCATATCGCTAAAACCGTATTGACCGTTTGACAACAAGTCTAAAATAATTTTCTTTGCCTTTTCAACAGTCCTTTTATTAAAACCTTTTACCGTAAAGTCTACCTTGCCGTATTTTACTACTTCGTATCTGTCTTTATAAACGACGCCAGACGAAAGCGCGGGCAATAATTTATATTCTTTTACGCTATTAGGGAAAGCCGTTGGCGACGACGCTAAATAAGCACCCGTTTCGTCAAAACCTATAAACATAGGCTTATTAATGCGTGAAAAATAAATTCTATCATCACTTTCTTTTTCAATAGATAAGCCAACAATTTCGCTTGGCATTTGACAAAATGCGCTTGTCATTGCTTTGACGAGGTTTTGTCCACTATCCTTATACTTATATATTAATTGACACATTACGTCAGACATATGCACAGACTCGCCATTAGAAAGTTTACAATAACGGCTATCGTTGATAACTAATTTACAAGGAATATCAAAGCCGTTTTCTTGTAAATCGTTTGCAATTAAATTATATTCTTGTTGGCGATATTTAAAGGAAGACATAGCGCCGTTAGCAACGTAGCAAAACTTTAACTCTCCGTCACGGATTGTTGTAAAAGGGTGCGCCCACGAAGAATCGCCACCCAACGGTGTTCTACTATGAATAATGCCCGTATTACCTAAAAGACTTTCAACGTCGCTTTGATTTAAAAGAGCGTTAAAATCGCCTTACGTTTTGCGATAATGCAAATTTTTACCGTCGTGAACAGCAACGCCTGAATAAAAACCCCCGTTTAAGCCTTCTTGGGCTTTTATCATTTTTAATAATATAGGAACTGCTTTTTGACTACCAACGTATCCTGCTATATTGCACATTTTATTTTGCCCTTTTTAATTATTATTAAGTATATTATATCATACAAAATAGTATAAATCAATTTATTTATTCGCCTTGTTTTTTAATCTTTTTACTATTCCGACCGCTAAAAAGATTATTGATAAAATTAACACCGTCAAACATACGATTAGGTGAATATGTTGATTCTGAAACGAATAATATTTTAGATAATTCTTTTTGCGTTAAATTTTTCTCTTGTCGTTTTTGCTTTAAAAAACTACCAAAACTGTTTTCCGCTATTAATTCCCCTTTGTAAAACGTGTTTGATGTGTTTGTATATATTATAACAAGTTAAATCTTTTGCTAAAACTCTTATTTTATGATACAAAAAAAGACTTGTAAAAACAAGTCTTTTTGATTTTTTTATAATTTAATAACACACTATAAATTACGCTTAAGATATCACCTTCACATAAACGTTTGTTGATTTAATTAATGTAAAACTTATGCTACCAGTGAAAGTCTCATTATAATAGTAATAATCAAAGTCACCCGTTGCAAAAGGTTCCCCTGTAAATGAAGAATTAGTATATAATTCAATGGTTACGTCACTTCTAACGTCTTGTAAAACCTCTTTAATTTCACTGCCATAAATATAGAAACTTTCGTTATATGTATTTTTAAAATTGTTATTATAATATACTCTATCTTCAACATTTAACATACTACCAACTTCTTGTCCTTGGTAATAAATGTTAATATTTTTCTTTTCGCGTTCCCTCATTATAATTGTCGTATCTTTAGTTGGAAACGCTTGTATTTTTTTATCGTTTATAACTTCATTATTTGATGGCACACCGGTATAAGCATATTTGCCTAATACTGTTGTTGTCGTGCCGTCATAATTAATAATTTCAATTTTTTCATAATCTAATTCAAACAATTGTGACCTAACTACTTGAAAAGCTTTTTTAAGTTCTAAACCGTTAAAAACAACCTCTCCATTTTCTTTTTGTTCGTACAATTCTTTATAAATTGAAATATTGTAACTATTTTCATCCGTTGCTTTTATATTATTGCAACCAGTAAATACTAACGTAGAAAACAATAATATCGTTACGAATAATGCTGTGAATAACTTTTTCATAAATTCCTCCTTTGTTTTTAAGTGTTTAGCACTATTGTTTATATGTTAACCCCTTATACCCTTTTTGTCAAGTCTTTGGTATTTTATTATAACGTAAAAAGCAAGTTTTTTACAACTTGCTTTTTCTATTCTTATAAGTTTGTGATTTTTAAACGAATTTAACTATTTTTATTCTTCAATCGCGTCTTTTATTAACGAGAATATGAATAAACCAAACGATGCTAAAACAGTTAATAAGCCTAAAAGGTCCAAAATAAAGCCGAATGCGCCAGTTGTGCCTTGACCAAACCCTATAAAAACAGCGCCCACTATAAATACACCCAAAGATATAATAGCCAACCATTGTTTATGTTTTATAATGTGTATAATATAAAGAACTATAAACAACATTAAGCCAAGCGCTAAAAACATAATTATTAGGCTATCGTTTGCATTTTCTGGACGCTCTTTAAGCATTGTTATTCCAAGCGCCATCATGCCAAAACCTACTAAAGACCAGCCAAGTGCCGTTAATATGTTTCTAATAGGTTTATCTGGGTCTATTTCACCTTTACCAACAGCAAACGAGCCGAAACTTAATAAGCCGACAAACATGTAAAAGACAGAGTAACCAACTCCTCTTTTTTCAACGTCAAACAAGAAGAAAAAGGTTGCAAAAATACAAAGTAAAATTATTAGTTTATAATATAAATTTCTAAATTTTCTCATAAACCACCTCTTACCATTTTAAGAACGCAAAAAACGTTCTTGTGATATAAACTGCACCCGTTAAGCATAAAAGAATAATGCCGATTACAGTAGGGGCAGTTGTAAAAGTAAATATAGCGTACAAGCCAAGACCTAAACCTAAAAGCGTAGGAATAAAGTCACTAAGCAACTCTTGAATTTCGTCATAATCTGATTTTGCGTTATCAATTTTGATAGCAAGTGTGATTATAAACAAGAATAAAGCAAGTCCCATAATAACTCTTATGCTTGGGTCAATTGAGAAAAATAATCCTGCTAAACCAGATATTATACCGTTAATTACTACAAAAGTAATTATTTTATGTAACCAACCGTCTGCAAGATAAACGTCTATCGCGGTAGCGTTACCAAGACTATCAAAGCCTGTTGCTCTAAATAAAAACGTACCTGCAAACGGCACAAACAACGTAATTACGGCAATAATTTCAATTATAGCAAGAATTCCAACTACTATTGCATCAATAATTATTGAGCCTAAAATTGCAGTAAGACAAAACAATACTGCCATTAGCAAGTTAAAAATAAATCTTTTTACACTCATAATTCTAACTCCTTTAATTTACTATATATTATACGCCTGAGAGTGAATTATGTCAAGTAGTTGTATATTTTTGCATAATTTGGGTAAATTTTTAGATTTTTTTGTTAAAAACACGAAAATTTATAAAAATCAAGGACTTTTATGTTAGGGTGCAAAATGTTATGCGATTTTGGCATAAAAAAAGAACGATTTATACTGAATGTTTAAAAAATGCTCAATTGCATTTTTTTGCTAACCAACTCTAAAATCTTTTTTCCTGCGATGCTGTTTCCCTTTTCGTCCAAAGACGGAGAATACACCCCAATTCCCATACGATGAGGTACAACCGCCATAATACCGCCCCCGACACCGCTTTTTGCGGGCACTCCCACGTTCAACGCAAATTCGCCGGATCCGTCGTACATTCCACAAGTTGATAAAATCGCATTGACAAACCGAGCATCATCTTCATTTATTATCTCATTCGCTTCACAGTGAGATAATACAAAGGCAATATTTGCGAGATCCTTGCAATTAACTTTAATCGAGCAAGCGCTGAAATAGCAATCCAACAGTTCTTCGACGTCTTCATTGATCATTTTATAAGCGTTCAACATATACGCAAGCGCTCTATTCTTGTTTCCTGTGGCCTTTTCAGACAAGTACACCGCTTTATCTACTTCAATTAAGTCGTTTTTTGCAAGCTTT
>JAZRCS010000091.1:0-15737 GCA_045659885.1 Christensenellaceae bacterium | reverse complement strand
CTAAAGTTAAGTTGTAGCCGTAATAATTTAATAAATATTGTACTAATAGTACGCTTTTACCACGATAATTTAACCTTACCGTTTGGTAATTTGAAAGATTATCTCTTTCAACGTAATCTACGTCAAGTTTACGGCAAATTTCCTTAGCAACGGCTTCTGCAATATTTAAAACGAAAGTCGGGTCAAGCATTAATTTTGCCTCGGTATAATTAGTCATAAAACCAGGCTCAAGTAAGGTTGAGGGACAGTTTACGTTTTGCAAAACTCCAACGTTATTAATTTCACTCGTTCCCCTAAAAGTTATAAAAGGTAATTGTGCGATAGCAACGCCTAAATCTTCGCTTAAAATTCTACTTTCATCACTAAATCTATTAAGTGGAGAATAAAAATTTATTGCTCCTTGAATAGAATTAAAGGCGTTTCCACTACCAAAAGCGTTGTATCCAAAATTGATTAAATAAGTTAAATTTTGACGGTTAATTCGTGTAATTCTCGTAGATATCGAAATATCGTTAATTTCCGGTTTAACGTCTAAGACGTTAAAACCACACCTTAATAAAGCAATTATAAAGTCGTTTTTACACTGTCTATTAAACTCGTTTTCATAAAAACTTCTATTAATATAAGGCATAATCGGCGTGCGTTTACCAGCAGTTGGTGGATTAAGCCCGTGTTCATCGTTTGCACCTATAAAAAAATTATTTGCATTAGCCATAAAAAAACTCCTTTAGTAGTTTATGAAAATTTTTTAATTATTGTTAAAAGTCATAACGCTATTGAATTTTATAAGGTTTATAATATAATATTTTTGGGGAATTTTACGGTTGAAAAGGAGATTTATGACAGGCAAAATTATTGATAGACGAGTCGTTCCCGACAGGTACGAAATTTTTGAAAACGATAGCAACATAAAAACTATAACTTTTAGCGTATCTAAAGTAAACGACGGTGTTGATTTAACTGATTTGTATGCCTTTATTAATTTAGAAAGTGAAAATTTTATAACTAATAAAGTTTTGCTTTCTAAAACTGTTACGGACGACCAAATTACATTAATTTTTAATATCGACGGCGCAATATCTAATAACGACGGTATTACAAAAGCGCAAATTTCGTTTGAAAGTAGTGATTTGTCAATTATTTACAGTACTGCAATTTTCTATATCGACGTAAAATCGTCGGTTGATAGTTATTCTAATACGACTATAAGCGCGCAATCTTTACACGATTTGCAATCTGATTTAACTAAAACTTTAGATAGTGTAAATAAAAAAATTAGTTTAGCGTTAGAAGATGCAAAAAATAATTTAAAATTTGCCGAACTTAACATTGACGGAATAGTTTACGACGGTAGTAAAAAAAGAGAAATTAAGCACAGCGCTGGCGTAATTAATCAATTGCCAAAAGCAATAGTAAGTGAGTACGAAGGCGAAACAAACGACCTTCTCGTTTACGGTACTTATAACTACAAAAATAAAGATGTTCCAGGTGCAAAACCAAACGGTATAGAAGGTAGTATTCTTAAAGGATTAGGCACTAAAATTGAAGACGAAGATAGTCCTTATTATGAAAAATTTCTTATTAGAATACAAAACTGTAACGGAAATTATTTCGAGCCTTTAAATGAAAACGAAATTCGTAACGGCAGTTCAAAGGTTAAGGCTATTATTGACGAAGGAGTTATTTACGTTAACTCGTTAGAATATAGAAGTATAGTTTTTGAAGTTCCTTTAAAACAAATATTTAGAAAAAACACTTATTATAATTTAAAACTTCAATACGTAACGGGAACGGTTAATATAGTTGAAGAAGGCACGCCTTTGGCAATTTCGTTGTTTAACAAAAAAACTTTAGAAGAAAAGAAAATTGATATAAATCAATTTTGTGGGGAAAACATACCTATTTGCAATACGCAAGGCAAAAACTTTTTCTCTGGAGAACAAGGTGAAATTTGTTTAAAAGTTTACGTAAATAGTGGTGGTGGAGAAAATACGACTATTGAAGGCGTCAAATTTAAAGTTGTAATTGAAGAAAGTGAAAATCCTTGTATAGGATTTCCTTTAAGGGAAGTAGATAATATTGATATCTACTTAGACGAGCCTTTGTTTTGTATGAAACAATACGACGAAGAAACGGGAGAGTTAGTTGACGAAATATACGACGAACTTGATTTGAAAAATTCAAGAATAATTAGAAGAGTAAGAAAGGGTATTGTTGAAAGCGACTATATTAACCAACCGGACACATTAGAAAAACCTTTCGATATGTGGATTTACGCGCAAGATTTATACAGTTTTGAAGGTGCAGAATACGACTGTTACGACGCCGCTTACAGACCTACTATGAAAATTTCAACACCGTTTGTTGAAGATTTACATAATCACGTAAAATTTGATATTACGGGTAACATGTGTTGGCTTAGTAGTGAATATTTTGGCGACTGTAACGACATGCCACCTGAAATTTGCTTTTTTGCGTTCGTGTATCCGTTAAAATACCCAAAAATTGAAACTATCGATAACTATAAAATACCGTATCGTAAAGGGCTTAACTGTTTTGATATAATTAGCGAATATCCCGTTGAACACGTTATTTTAAAGTTATAAATACAAAAAAGATTAGTTAAAAGATTGACTTTTTTTAAAAGTAATACTAAAATAATATACATAATATTATTAGGGGTATTACTATGGTCGAATTTATGAACGGATTAAAACGAACTAACTACGCAGGTCTTTTAAGTGAAAGCGACTTAAATAAAGAAGTCGTAGTTATGGGTTGGACTCAAAAAAGAAGGAATTTAGGCAGTCTTATTTTCGTCGATTTACGTGATAGGACGGGCATTATTCAAGCAGTTTTTGACAAAACCGTTGACGAAAGTCTTTTTGAAAAGGCAGAAAATATTCGTTCGGAATACGTTTTAGCAATAAAAGGCGTTGTTAGGGAAAGACAAAGCAAAACTGATAAAATCAAAACGGGTAGTATTGAAATTTTAGCAAACGAACTTAGAATTTTATCTCAAGCAGAAACTACTCCATTTGAAATTTTAGATAATATCGAAGTAAACGAAAATTTAAAATTAAAATATCGTTACCTTGATTTGCGTAGACCTTCTTTGCAAGAAAAGTTATTTACAAGATTTAAAATAACTAAAGCAACGAGAAGTTATCTTGACGACAATGGCTTTATTGAAGTTGAAACGCCTATGCTTGGTAAATCAACACCAGAAGGCGCAAGGGACTATTTAGTGCCGTCAAGGGTACACCCTGGTAGTTTTTACGCTTTACCACAATCTCCACAACTTTATAAACAGTTGTTAATGATATCTGGTTTTGATAGATATTATCAAATAACAAAATGTTTTAGGGACGAAGATTTAAGGGCTAATCGTCAGCCTGAATTTACACAAATCGATATTGAAATGAGTTTCGTTGAAAAAATTGAAGACGTAACTTTAGTTATCGAAGGCTTAATTAAAGATATCTTTAAAAAGGGTATAGGTCTTGACCTTGGTGAAGGAAATTTCCGTCAAATGACTTATAACGAAGCTATGTCGCGTTACGGTTCGGATAAGCCGGACACTCGTTTCGGCTTAGAACTTATCGACGTTTCTTCTGCAGTTAAAGACTGTGAATTTACCGTATTTAAAAACGCTTTAGAAATGAAAGGATTTGTAAAGGGTAGCGTAAGGGCAATAAACGCAAAAGGTTTTGCGTCTAAACTTTCAAGAAAAGATATTGATGCAACCGTTGAATACGTTAAAACTTTAGGTGCTAAAGGCTTAGCGTGGCTTTCGTGGCCAGAAGGTGGCGAAATTAAGGGCTCTTTCTTAAAATTCTTAACTCAAGAAAATATTGATAGTATAATTAAAGCAACTAACTTTAGTGAAGGTGATATAGTATTCTTTGCTGCCGATAAAGACGTTGTAGTATATAACACGCTTGGTGGTTTAAGACTTTATTTAGCTGAAAAGTTTAATCTTATTAATAAAGATGAGTACGACGTTTTATGGGTAACGGAATTCCCTATGTTTGAATATAGCGAAGAAGAAAATAGGTTCGTTGCCGTACACCATCCGTTTACAGCACCTATGGACGAAGATTTAGATATAGTTGAAACTAATCCTGCAAAAGCAAGGGCAAAAGCCTACGACCTTGTTATTAACGGTCAAGAAGCAGGTGGTGGCTCGATAAGAATTCACAGGCGTGATATTCAAAAGAAAATGTTTGAAATTTTAGGCTTTAGTGAAGAAGAAATTCAAAACCGTTTTGGCTTTTTCGTCGATGCGTTTAAATACGGCGCTCCACCACACGGTGGTTTAGCACTCGGTCTTGATAGACTTGCTATGTTACTTTCAAAAACAGATAGCATAAAAGACGTAATTGCTTTCCCTAAAGTGCAAACGGCGTCTTGCTTGATGACTAACGCTCCAGACGTTGTTGAAGATAAGCAACTTGACGAACTTTATATTAAAACAACAAAAAAATAAAATTTTTACCCTATGATTTTTCATAGGGTTTTTTGTATAAAAAAATAAAAAACGTTAATAATTTTCGTAAGGGGGAAAGTTTATGAATTTTTTAAAAACTAAAACTTATGAAAATTTAAAAAAAGCCTTTATTAGTGAGTGTTCGGCAAGAACGAGATACGAGTTTGTTGAATACGGGCAAAGGATGCAAGGTCTTGAAGGATTGGCAACTATAACCGATAAAATAGCGTATCAAGAATTTAACCATGCAAGAATGCTTTACACTATGCTTTGTCAAAAGGTAAAAGATAATCCTATGAACAACGTTGACGTATGTTTTGATATTCCGTTTAGACAAAGGTGGGATATTTTAGACAATTTGCAGTTTACTGCAAAAGACGAAGAAGAAGAGGCAAAATTTTATCAAAAAGCATCAAAAGTTGCCCTTGAAGAAGGGTTTAAAGACGTAAGTGAATTATTTGAAAATATTAGAAAAGTTGAGTTAAAACATAAAAAAATATTTGAGTTTTTATACGAAGGTTATAAAAACGGAACGCTTTATAAAAGCGATAGTAAAAAGAATTACGTTTGCCCTTCTTGTGGACACGAAATGGTTGGTACAGAGCCGGAAAAAGTTTGTCCTTTATGTCAAGCAAAAATGGAAACGTTTACAATTCTACTTCCTAAAAATCTGGCGTTTTAATTTGTTGGTTAATTAATTTAAAATAATTTAAACGTGTAGATAAAGGGGTACGTTATGTCAAAAAATAGCAAAAAAATTAAAAAGTTATCTTTAGAAGAATATGAAAATTATTTAGACGCTTTACTTTTAGGGGAAAAAGCAGATATTCCCGATGTAAATAAAGACTAATTTTACGTTTTAAGGCGAAAAACTTAAATATTATAAGCAAGGAAATAACAATCCTTGCTTTTAAAATTGCAAAAAAATAAACTTTTATAATTTATTATAAAAAAATTATATTAAATTGTAGCAAACAAGCAAAAAATGTGTTATAATAGTAGCAACTGTAACTAAAATTAGGGGTATTTATGGAAAGGACTTTCGTAAAAGATTTATTTAGCAATTCATCAAGTTATCAAAATCAAAAAGTTTTGGTAAAAGGTTGGGCAAGAACTATTAGGGATTCAAAGGCGTTTGCTTTTATCGAATTAAACGACGGTAGTTATTTTAAAAGCGTTCAAATAGTCGTTGATAGGGAAAAATTACAAAACTACGAAGAAATCGTTAGTCAAAACGTAGGCTGTGCTTTTATAGTTGAAGGCGTGATACTTTTAACGCCGGAATTAAAGCAACCTTTTGAAATTCAAGCGACTAAGGTTGAAATTGAAGGAAAATCTACACCAGATTATCCACTTCAAAAGAAACGCCACTCGTTAGAATATTTAAGGGAAATTGCTTATTTAAGACCAAGAACGAACTTATTTAGCGCAGTATTTAAAATTAGAAGTCAAGCAGCCTTTGCAATTCACAGTTTCTTTAACGAAAACGGTTTTGTTTACGTTCATACGCCTATAATCACGGGCTCGGACTGTGAAGGTGCAGGTGCTATGTTCCAAGTAACTACGTTACCACTTGACAACGTACCTAAGACTGAAGACGGTAAAGTTGATTATAAAAAAGACTTTTTTGAAAAGACTGCAAGTTTAACCGTATCGGGTCAATTATCTGCAGAAGCCTACGCTATGGCGTTTGGTAAAGTATATACTTTTGGTCCAACGTTTAGGGCAGAAAGGTCTAATACTGCAAGACACGCTGCAGAATTTTGGATGATTGAACCAGAAATGGCGTTTTGTGATTTACAAATGGATATGGACGTTGCCGAAAAAATGGTTAAACACGTTATTAATCACGTTTTAAAAACTTGTAACGCCGAACTTGAATTTTTAAATCAATTCGTTGATAAAGGATTACTTGAAAGACTTAATCTCGTTGCAAATAGTGAT
Source organism: Christensenellaceae bacterium (assembly GCA_045659885.1). Classification (GTDB taxonomy): domain Bacteria; phylum Bacillota; class Clostridia; order Christensenellales; family Borkfalkiaceae; genus HGM11412. The sequence goes on along the minus strand of JAZRCS010000091.1, from coordinate 9,304 downwards.
TTCGTTAGACTTTCTTACACTAAGGCGATTGAAATTTTAGAACCTATTAAAGATAAGTTTGAATTCCCTGTATTTTGGGGTTGCGACCTTCAATCGGAACACGAAAGATATATCACAGAACAAGTTTTCAAAAAGCCTGTATTTTTAACAGATTATCCAAAGGAAATAAAAGCTTTCTATATGCGTCTTAACGACGATGGCAAAACGGTTGCGGCAGCAGACTTACTCGTTCCTGGGATAGGCGAACTTGTTGGTGGCTCGCAAAGGGAAGAAAGGGAAGACGTTTTAATTAGCCGTATGAAAGAAATGAACCTTAATCCAACCGATTACGACTGGTACTTAAATTTAAGAAAATACGGTGGCACTAAACACGCTGGTTTCGGTCTTGGTTTTGAAAGGCTTATTATGTACTTAACGGGCGTTGCAAATATTAGGGACGTAATTCCGTTCCCAAGAACGGTTTCTAACCTTGATTATTAATAACTATGATTTTTAACTTAACTGAACTTGAAGAAATTATCGATTATAAATTTAAAAACCCCGAACTTTTAAGACAATGTTTCGTACACTCGTCTTACGCTTATGAGAATAAGGGTGAAAAAGATTTTGAAAGGTTAGAGTTTTTAGGCGACAGTATTTTAGGCTTTATCGTAGCCGAGCATCTATACAACAATACGACGGTTGACGAAGGCAATATGACTACGCTTAAACAATTGCTCGTATCAGGCAAATCTTTAAATGAAATTTCTAAAAAATTAGGACTTGATAAATTTATAATCGTTAGCGATTCTTTAAAAAATAAAATAACCGACGCTTTGTGTGAAAACGTAGTTGAATCGTTAATAGCAGGGCTTTATCTTGACGGTGGAATTGAAGTTTGCAAAAAGTTTATTTACAAAAACATAATTAACTACACCAAAGCAAATTTAAAAAAACAATCGCAAGAACAAAACGGAAAAACCCTTTTAAAAGAGTACGTTGAAAAATTTAAGTTAGGTAAAATTAATTATCGTACTGTTAGTAAAGAAGGTAAAGACCACGCCCCAGAATTTAAAGTTGCAGTATTTATCGACGATAAAAAACTTGCAGAAGGTTTTGGTAGCAGTATAAAAAAGGCAGAGCAAAAGGCATCTTTGCTTGCCTATAACATAATAAAAAATAATAAAAAACGGAAAAAGAAAAATGCTTAATTTTGAAAGAATTGAATTACTTGGCTTTAAGTCTTTTGCAGACAAGGTAAGTATTGATTTGCTTGACGGTATAACGGCAATCGTTGGTCCAAACGGTTGTGGTAAATCAAACGTTGCCGATGCAATAAGATGGGTACTTGGCGAACAGTCGGCAAAAAACCTTCGTGGCTCGTCAATGCAAGACGTAATATTTAACGGTACGCAATCGAGAAAATCTTTATCGTATTGCGAAGTATCGTTATACTTTTCTAATAGCGAAAAATTGTTTCCAACCCTTGAATATCCACAAGTAGTCTTTACAAGGAAATTATTTAGAAGTGGTGAAAGCGAATACTATATGAACAAACAACAATGTCGTAAGCAAGACATCGTTGACGCTTTGCATACTTGTGGCGTTAGTAAAGACGGTTACACTATCATAAGTCAAGGTAAGGTATCTGAAATTTTATCTTCAAAACCAGAAGATAGGCGTGCTATATTTGAAGAGGCCGTAGGTATTGCAAAAACCAAGCGTGATAGAAAAGAAACGATGAGCAGGCTTAACAGGGTTGAAGATAATATCACAAGGCTATCGGACATCATAACGGAAAGAGAAAATATATTAGGTCCTATGGCAAAGCAAGCAGAAAAAACAAGGGCATATAATATTTTATTTAATCAACTTAAAACTCACGAAGTAAACACCTATTTATATAAAGTTGACAATGCTAACGTAACTAAAAAGCGTATCACTGATAGAATACAAGGTTTAAGTGAAGAAATTTCTGCAAGGAAAATTGAACTTGACCAAACTTTACTTAGTTATAAAAAGCATTTAGAAGATATAAATAGTGCAGACGAATATATAAAAGATTTAAACAATCAAATTACCGATAAAGCCGTTTATATTGAAAAAAATTCGGGCGAGGCAAAAATCTTTAATGAAAGAATACAATTTTTAAGAGCCGAAATTAAAAGACTTGAAAGTGAAATTAATCAATATCAATATCAAATTAAAGATTTAAACGAACTTTTACAAAATAAAAACGTATATCTTAACAATTGTAATAAAGAAATCGACGTTTTAACGGGCGAAGCCGTAACGGTAGGCAAACAAATTAGCGATTTAACTAAACTTATCACCGACCACGAAGATGAAGAAAGGTCGGTACAATCTAAGGTTATAAAAAGCGTTGAAAGTCTTGCAAATATCAATAAAAATATAGGCTCGCTTTCAACAGAACAATCGGTTATAACCGAAAGACAAAAAGGTGTTATCGCAAAGGTAAATTCGCTTGTTGATAGATACACTCAACTTGAAAGCGAATTAAACGCGTCTAACAAAGAATTTAAAGATATTGAAACATTTATTAACGACAGTAAAGAGCAAGTTAAAGATAAAGAAGAAGAAATTCGTTCTTCGAACGAATATATTGAAACTTTAACTCGTAAAATTTCTACTTTAAATATCGAACTTTCAAGTAAAAGGACGAGTTTAAATTTATATAACGGTTTAAAAGAATCGTTTGAAGGTTACAATAATTCCGTTCGTCGTCTTATGCAAGACGCTAAAACTAACGCTACTTTAAATGCTAAAATTAAGGGCTTAGTTGCAACGACTATATCTACTGAACAAAAGTACGAAACGGCAATTCAAACGGCAATAGGTGGCGCTATGCAAAACGTTATCGTTGATACGCCTGTTGACGCCGAATATTTAATTAATTATCTTAAGCAAAACGATATAAAAGCAATAACCTTTTTACCTATAACGAGCGTAAAAACTCGTCAAATTACAAAAGAACTTGAACTTGCTTTAAAAGAAAACGGTGCTTTAGGTTTAGCAACAAACCTTGTAAAATACGACGGATATTTTGCAAATATTATTAATCATTTACTTGGTGGAACGCTTATTTGTAAAGACTTACAGTCTGCAAGAATAATCGCACAAAAGTATAGGTTTTCGTTTAAAATCGTAACGCTTGACGGTGACGTTTTATCACAAAGTGGTTCAATGACGGGTGGTTCAAAGCGCAGGGATGATACTAACTTGCTTTCAATCGACCGTAAGGTAAACGAACTTTCTACGGAAGTTGATAATTTAACTAAAGAAATTAAACGTTTAGAAGATAACAAAGCGCAATTACTTACTTTAGTAAACGGACAAGTTGAAGAATTAAACGCTTTAAATACTTCTATTTTCGACGCTAAGCAAAATTACGCTAAATTAAAAGAAAAAATCGATTATTTAAAAAATCAACTTTCTTCAATCGAAGAAGAAATTGAAAAAAATAAAGACGAAATCACTTTAATTTCAGCAAGGTTACAACAAATTGAAAGTGAATACGACACAATCAAACAAGGTAACGACGAATTAATTAAGGAAAAAGAAAGCGCGTCTAAAGAGCAAAACGCTCATAGAGAGCAGTTTGATACTTTACGTCAAAGCCGTGATAAAGCGCTTGAAAGAAATACCGAAATTCAATCACGCTTATCTCACTTAAGAAGTGAAATTGCTTCAACTAATAGCGACGTTGAAAGAATTGAAAGTGACGTTAAACTTTTAAAAGAAAAGGTTGAAAATAATTTAAAAACTATTGCAAGCAACGAGACTATAATTAGTAAACTTAAAAAAGAAGCCGAAAACGTTGCTTTAAACGACGACGAAAAGAACGAACTTAACGCTTTAAGACAAAAAAGGGACGAGTTTGACAAGGTTAAAGCAAAGTTAAACGAAGAACTTGAAAAAGACGATATTAAAAGGGGTGCGCTTCAAGAAGATATTGACAAAAATACCGAAAAATTATCGGTTGAAAGGGGCGAACTTATCAAAGTTGATAGCGATATCGAGCATTTGTCTGATAAAATTTCAACCAGTTACGGCTTAAATTACGAAGATTGCAAAAAACTTCGTGAAGAAAATTACGATATCATTAAAGGGCAAGAAGAAATAGCGTCTATCACTAAAAGTATAGCAAGGCTTGGCAATATTAACCCAAGCGCTATTGAAGAATATGAAGAATACAACCTTGCTTGTCAAGAGTGTATTACTCAAAGGGACGACTTAGTTAAAGCAAAAGACGACCTTTTAAAAGTAATTGAAGACTTAACTAAAGAAATGACGCTTACTTTCGACGAAGGCTTTAAACTTATTAAAGAAAACTTCTCAAAAACGTTTAAAGAATTATTCGGTGGTGGTAGAGCAAGTTTAGAAATTTTAGAAAGTCAAACGGGCGACCCACTTGACGCAGGTATCGAAATAGTAGCCGAACCACCAGGAAAGAAATTGCAAAAAATATCACTTTTATCGGGTGGTGAAATGGCGCTTACTGCAATTGCAATCTTATTTGCAATACTTCGTATGCGTCCAATGCCTTTCTGCGTGCTCGACGAAATCGAGGCGGCGCTTGACGACGCTAACGTTGATAGATTTGCAAGATATCTTAAAAACTTCTCAAAAGAAACGCAATTTATTTGTATTACTCACAAAAAAGTTACTATGGAATATGCAGACGGTTTATTCGGTGTTACAATGCCGGAAAAGGGCGTTTCAAGTATCGTATCGGTTAAACTTGCAGACGTAGAAGATATTGAAGATTAAGGGTAAAAATGGGTATATTTTCTAAAATAAAACAATCGCTTGGTAAAACGAGAGATAAATTAAAAGAAGCCTTTTCAAATTTATTTTCCTTTGATAGAATAGGTGAAGATTTTTACGATGAACTTACCGAAATTTTAATTTCGGCTGACGTTAGCGTAAAAACGTCTATGGATATCGTCGAAAGATTAAAAGAAAAAATGATAAAAGAAAAGGTTAAAGATAAAAAGGTCGTTATTGATAATTTAAAGTCTATTTTATTAGACGTTTTAAACGACGCTGGCGAAACTTTAATTGACTATCCACTCGTTATAATGGTCGTAGGGGTAAACGGCGTAGGTAAAACTACTTCAATCGGTAAAATGGCAAAATATTTTACTTCTTTGGGTAAGTCTGTTACCTTATGTGCTGGCGACACTTTTAGGGCTGCCGCAAGCGAGCAACTTTCCGTTTGGGCTGATAGGGCAAAGGTAAGAATTATAAAACACGCCGAAGGCGCAGACCCTTCAAGCGTAGTTTACGATGCTGTTATGTCTGCAAAATCTAAAAATACCGACGTTTTAATAGTTGATACGGCAGGTAGATTGCACGTTAAAACTAATTTAATGGAAGAACTTAAAAAGTCGGCAAGGGTTATAGAAAGGGAATATAGCGACGCAACCTTTATAAAACTTATAGTTTTAGACGCTACTACAGGTCAAAACGCTGTAAACCAAGTAGATAGTTTCGACGATGCCGTTTTACTTGACGGAATAGTGTTAACTAAACTCGACGGCACGGCAAAAGGTGGTTTTATATTTTCACTTTCAAACGAAAAGCAATTGCCCGTAACTTTCGTAGGCGTTGGCGAAAAAATCGACGATTTAGAACTTTTCGATGCGAAACAATTCGTCGATGCGTTATTTGATTAATTTTATAAAATTTTACAACTGTCAAGTAAAAATGCTTGACAGTTTAATTTTTTTATCGTATAATCTTATCGTAAAGTGAGATATTATGGTAAAAAATTTAAAATACGACGAACTTTTTGAAGAGTATAAGTCGTTATTAACTGAAAAACAACAAGAAGTTTTTTATTTATATTATAGATTAGATTTATCACTTGGCGAAATTAAAGAAATTAAGAATATTTCTCGTCAAGGCGTATTAGATACAGTCAATAAAGTGTGCAAACTTTTAGACGAGTATGAAGATAAACTTCACTTACTTTATAGAAAAAAACAAGTTTTATCAAAATTAGAAAAACTTAGCGACGAAAAACTAAAAGAAGAAATTATCAAGATTTTATAGGGGTAAAATGGCAAATCTTTTTTCGGGTTTACAAGAAAAGTTAAATCACGTATTTTCAAAATTAAAAAATAAAGGTGCTCTTACCGAACTTGAAATCAAACAAGCAATGCGCGAAATTAGAATTGCGCTTTTAGAAGCCGACGTTAGTTTATTAGTTGCAAAAGATTTTGTTAACAAAGTATCGGAAAAGGCAGTTGGACAACAAGTTTTAAAAAGTTTAACTCCGTCGCAACAAGTAGTTAAAATCGTTCACGAAGAATTGATTAACTTAATGGGAAGCGAAAATAACAAGTTAAACGTATCGCCAAAGCCACCAACGGTTATAATGATGTGTGGTCTTCAAGGCGCTGGTAAAACGACGTTATCTGGTAAACTTGCCTATATGCTTAAAAGTCAAGGCAAAAAACCGTTACTCGTTGCGTGTGATATATACCGTCCAAGCGCAATAACACAACTTAAAGTCGTTGGTGAAAAGGCAAAAGTCGAAGTGTACGAAGAAGGAACTAAAAACCCCGTAAACACTTCTAAAAACGCTATAAAATACGCTGAAAAATACGGTTTTGACACGGTTATTATCGATACGGCAGGTAGACTTCATATCGACGAAACTTTAATGCAAGAGTTAAAAGACATTGTAAAAACCGTTTCACCTACCGAAATATTATTTACGGTTGACGCTATGACTGGTCAAGACGCTGTAAACGTAGCAAAAACTTTTAACGAACAACTTGAAATTACCGGCGTGGTTTTAACTAAACTTGACGGTGATACGAGGGGTGGCGCTTGTTTATCGGTTAAAGCCGTAACGGGTAAGCCTATCAAGTTTGCCTCAGTTGGCGAAAAACTTGGCGATTTAGAGCAATTCCACGCAGATAGAATGGCAAGCCGTATTTTAGGTATGGGCGACGTTTTATCTTTAATAGAAAAGGCGCAACAAGTCGTAACGGAAGAAGAAGTTAAAAAACTTGAAAAGCGCATGAGAGAGAACGCTTTTACTCTCGACGATTATTTATCTCAATTCGATATGGTCAAAAAAATGGGTGGCGTACAAGATATAATGAGTATGTTACCAGGTATGCCGGGCTTAGGTATGGGCAAACTTAAAAATCTTAAAGCCGACGCTATCGACGAAGGTAAACTTGAAAGAACAAAGGCAATAATTCTTTCAATGACAAAAAGGGAAAGGAAAGACCCTTCAATTTTAAACTTTTCAAGAAAACAACGTATTGCAAAAGGTAGTGGAACTACCGTTCAAGAGATAAATCAACTGCTTAAACAGTTTGAACAAATTAAAACACTTATGAAAAGTATGAAAAACGGAAAAATGAGATTACCGTTTTAATAATAAATAAAAATAATTATGATTTATGGAGGAATAAAAAAATGGCTTGTAAAATGAGATTAACAAGACTTGGTGATAAAGGTAACGCTTTATACAGAATAGTAGTAGTTGATTCAAGGGTTGCTCGTGACGGAGGTTACATTGAAAAAATAGGACATTATAATCCAAACGTAGACCCAGCAGAAGTAGTAGTAGACGTAGAAAAGGCTAAAAAATGGCTTGCTTGTGGCGTTCAACCTACTGAAACTGTAAAAAACATCCTTGTTAAAGCAGGTGTTATTGAAAAACCTACAAAACTTTCACCATCTAAAACAAATCCTAAAAAGAAGAAAAAGTAATAGGGTAAAATAATGTTAGAACTTATTAAGTATATCGTAGACAACTTTGCCGAAAACAAAGAACAAGTTGAATACGTAGTAGAAGAAAAGGGTGATACCGTTAACGTTACCGTTATTTTAGAACAAAGCGATATGGGTAGGGTTATAGGTCGTCAAGGCAAACTTGCAAAAGCTTTAAGAACTTTAGTTCGTGCCGGCAGTAGCAAGGAAGGTAAAAAATACAATATCGACATTAAGGAAAGGGGAGAAATTGAATAAATTTCTCTCATATTTTTATGGAAAAGATTTTAATAGGCACTATTTTAAAGCCACACGGCATTAAAGGTGAGTTAAAAATTAAATATTTTGCCGACGCATTTGACAGTATTAAAGGGTGTAAGGTAGTTTTTATCGACGATAAAGAATATAGCGCAAAACTAAAGTTAGATAGTGGCGAATTTGCCTTTTTAACTTTAAACGGCGTTAGTGATAGAAACTTTGCCGAATTACTTCGTCAAAAAGAAGTATACGCTTTAAAAAGTCAAATTAAAAAGTCTAAAACGTCGTTTTTTATTTGTGACCTTATAGGTTTAAGCGTATACGTAAACGATAATCTTTTTGGTACGGTAATTGACGTTTTACAGTCTAACGTTGATATGTTTTATATTAAAATTGTAGACGGTAAAACGGCATACTTGCCATTTTTAAAAAGTTTAAATTTAGACGTAAATATTGAAAATAAAAGTTTAAAAATCGTAGGAAACGATTACGAAAAGGTGATTTTTTATGAAAATTGATATTTTAACGCTTTTTCCAGAAATGTTTGCTCCTTTAAAAGAAAGTATTATAGGTAGAGCAGTTGAAAAAGATAAAATACAAATTAATATTTACGATATAAGAGATTATACGGAAAACAAGCACAAAAAATGTGACGATTATCCTTTTGGTGGTGGCGCAGGTATGGTAATGACGGCGCAACCTATTGCAAGTTTAATAGACGCTATTGATTTAGAGCATAAGGCGTATAGAATTTATATGTCGCCAAGGGGAACGACTTTTACTCAAAAAAAGGTAAAATCTTTAATTGAGTACGAGCATATAATTTTACTTTGTGGTCATTACGAAGGTATTGACCAAAGGGTTATTGATTTATATATTGATGAAGAAATTTCAATCGGCGACTACGTTTTGACGGGTGGCGAACTTCCAGCAATGGTAGTAACCGACGCGTTAGCAAGATACGTTGACGGCGTTATAAGTCAAGATTCGTTAAGTGAAGAAAGTTTTTCAAACGGGCTATTAGAATATCCACAATATACACGCCCACAAGTATTTAAAGGCGTAAAAGTACCAGACGTATTACTTTCTGGCAATCACGGTGAAGTTGATAAATGGAGAAAAGAGCAGTCGGTTTTATACACTAAAAAGTATAGACCAGATTTGCTTAACGATAAAAAATAATGTTTTTACAATGGTTTCCTGGTCATATGACCAAAGCATTAAGAATGATGGAGCAAGAAGTAAAACTTTGCGACGGTATTATCTATACCTTAGATGCAAGAGCGCCTTACGCTTGCTTAAATACTAC
>JAZRCS010000090.1:0-21889 GCA_045659885.1 Christensenellaceae bacterium | reverse complement strand
TGACAACCTATTCATTACGCTATAATCGATTTCGTCACCCGTTTCTACTTCTATTGCTATTAAAATATCGCAAACAGTTTCGGCTTTATGTAACATTAGATACAAATTAGATGCAATTTCTTTTGCCGTACTACCTAAAAGTAATTTATCACCGTTTAATTTATTTTCAATTAAATTATCACATAAAAAGCACGGTTTTTTGCCTTTTGACAAATACTCGTCGTAAAGTTTTTGAGCATTTATTAACTCACTACGCTTAAACAAAGCCGTTTGACATTTTGGCATATAATGATTGTATTTAGTGCCCGGTGAACGAACTTTATCGTTAGTTTGCTCACTTGCATATTTACAATCACCAACAACGTCTTTTATCATTTGTGCCGTTATAAGTCCACTTCTTAAAATAACGGGGATTTCTTTCGTTACGTCTAAAACGGTACTTTCAATACCACCTTCGCTTTTACCACCGTCTAAAATCAAATCTATTTTTCCGTTAAAATCTTCAAAAACGTGATTTGCCGTAACGGGGCTCGTATGCTTTGAAAGGTTTGCAGACGGCGCAGAAATAGGCAAGTCTAAATATTTTAAAAATCGTTGGCAATCTTTATGCGACGGCATACGAATTGCAACCGTATCAAGTCCACAAGTTACAAAAGGCGAAACTGACCCTTTACTTTTTAAAACTAACGTAAGTGGACCTGGCATAAACGCTTTAATCAATTTATAAACGTAGTCGTGTTCAATTTCAACAAGCGTAGATAAATCGTAATTTGTATGAACGTGCACTATTAATGGATTATCTTGTGGACGGCCTTTAACTGTAAAAGTTTTTAATACTGCGTCGTTTGACGTTGCTAACGCTCCAAGACCGTAAACGGTTTCAGTAGGAAATGCAACTAATTCTTCGTTTAAAATTAAATTTTTTGCATAATCAAGCGTTTTATCGTCAATTTTTAAGATTTTTGTTTCTTTATTAGTCATCAAAAACCTCGTCCATAGAGCCGTCGTCTGGTGGCGACGTATCTTCTTCTTCCATAGGCACGTCGGCATCGTCAACAAATTTTGCTTTACTTGATTGATAAGGAACGTCGTAATTTTCCGGAGCAATATTTACAAATTTGCTTAATTCGCCGTTAAACGCCAACTTAAAGTTAGAAAGTGGTCCAGAACGGTTTTTAGCAAGAATTAATAAACATTCGTCCTTTTTAATTTCAACGCCGTTTTCGTCAACAACGTCTTCACTATTTGCAAAATTTGGTCTATGTATAAATAATACTACGTCGGCATCTTGTTCGATTGAGCCCGATTCACGAAGGTCACTTAAAGTTGGTTTTTGTCCGTTTGGTAAACGACGTAATTGTGAAAGAGCAATTACAGGAACGTTTAATTCTTTTGCAATCATTTTTAAATTACGTGAAATTTCGGTAATTTCGGCTTGACGATTTTCGTTATTTTTTACTGCGTTCATTAATTGCATATGGTCGACTACTACAAGGTCAAGTCTACCCTTTAACGATTTTAGACGTCTACATTTACTTAAAATCATAGGCGCAGTCGTCATAGCAGTATCGTCAATCATAATTTCAGATTTTTCAATAAGTTTTTGAGCGTTCCATAAAGCCTTCCAGTCGTCGGCATCTAATTTACCCTTTCTTGCTTTATTGCTTGATACGCCACTTAAAGTGTAAATCATTCTTTCAACGATTTCTTCTTTAGTCATTTCAAGTGAAAATACTGCGCAAACGGCGTTAGTCCTTAAAGCAACGTTTTCAACTATGTTCATAACAAGCGTTGATTTACCAACCGAAGGTCTTGCAGCAATTATTATTAAGTTTCCTTTATGTAAGCCGTTAGTTGCATTATCGTAACAAGTAAAGCCCGTGTTTAAACCTTGTAAAAAGTTTTTGTCTGTTTGAATATTTTGAAATAAAGTTAAAACGTCTTTAATCGACTCTTTAGCGTTTACAAGCGTAGACGTATCTAACTTTTCCGAAACGTCGTAAATTAATTTTTCGGCAAGCGAAACGGCGTTCTTTTCGTCGTTTGAAGATTGTGCTATTTTTCTAATTTCGTCGGCACTTCTAATTAACTTTCTTAAAGTAGAATCCCTTTTTACGATTGATAAATAGTATTCGTAATTTGCAGACGACGGAATTGACGTTGCAAGGTCAGTTAAATATTGCATACCACCTACTTTTTCTAAAGTAGTTTTTCTTTCCATTTCTTGTGCAAGCGACGCAATATTTACCGTTCTTTTTCTTTTGTCTTGGGTTGTTTTAGACATTTGGTCGGAAACGGTTACAACGTCGACAAACTTGCTGTCTGTAAGCATTGTTTGTACGCAGTCGAATACTAATTTGTGTGATTCTAAATAAAAATCTTCGATATTTAATTTGCTTACGATTTCATATTGAAGTTCGCTATCTATTAAAATTGCACCTAATAAACATTGTTCTGCTTCAAAATTATATGGTAAACTTTGTACTTTCGTAGTAGACATAATTTTCTTCCTTATTTTATATTTTCAAATTCTATAAGCGCGTCTTCAAACGACTTAAACGCTAAACGGTAAGTTTCTTCGTTTTCAAGGTCAACACCCGTAATTTTTAAAAGTTCAGTAGGTTTATCACTACCACCCGACGATAAAAATTTAAAATAATCGTCAACGGCAGTTTGCCCTTCACTTAATATCTTTTCACTAATTGCTATTGCGCTTATAATACCCGTTGCATACTTATAAACGTAAAACGCCGTGTAAAAATGTGGTATTCTCGACCACTCGTAAGAAATTTCTTTATCACTTGTTACGTGCTTGCCATAATATTTTTTGTTTAACTTTAAGTATAAAGCGTTTAAAGTTTCTTTAGTGATGGCTTGACCTTTTTCGCATAAGTCGTGCGCTAAATATTCAAATTCAGCAAACATCGTTTGTCTAAATAAAGTAGTTCGTATCATATCTAAGTAATACGATAAATAATACTTTTTAGCGTCGTTAGACTTAGCGTTTTTAATTAAATATTTTAAAAGTAACACTTCGTTTACGGTAGACGCTACTTCGGCAACGAAAATCTTATAACCTGCTTTAGTTATAGGTAACGCCCTATCCGATTTAAACGAGTGAATAGCGTGACCAAGTTCATGCGCAATAGTGAAAACCGAGTGCGTAGTTTTATTATGGTTTAATAAAACGTACGGGTGTGATACGTTGTAAGCGCTTGTTGAATACGCGCCACTACGTTTACCGTCGTTTTCATAAACGTCAATCCACCTTTCGTCGTGCGACCTTTGAAGTAAATTTAAATAATCTTTTCCAAGTGGTTTTAATCCTTCCTTAACTAAATTAAAAGCGTCTTCATAGTCAAGCGCAAGTTCTTGCCCTTTAATAAGTGGTACGTACATATCGTACATGTTTATATTCGTATTTAAAATTTCTTTTCTATCTTTAACGTAACGGTGTAAAATAGGTAAAGCATTATGCGTAAACTTTAATAAACTGTCGTACACCTTTTTATCAACTTTTTCGTTAAATAACGCCCTTTCTAAACAACTGTTAAAGTTTCTAACCTTAGTAACGAAAACGTCTTTATCAAGATTGCCTTTGTAAATTGCCGTGATAGTATTTAAAACCTTTTCGTACGCTTTATAATAACTTTTAAAGGCTTTTTTACGAACGTTTTTATCTTTATTTTGTAAAAGTTCACTATATTTTGCGTGAGTAACCTTTACTCTTTTATCACCGACTTTTATCGTAGGAAAATCTAAATCAACGTTATCGATTATTGAAAATATATCGTGGTAACCACCTAAAACTTTACCACTTTTTGCTAAAATTTCTTCACACTTTTCGTCTAAAATATGTGGTTTTTGCTCGGCAATTTCTAAAAATAACAAGTTGTAGTCTTTTAAACTTCCTTCTTTAGAAAGATTAATTAAAGTATCTTTGTCAAGCATAGAAAGTTCAGGCATTATAAAGGACGTTTTTTCGTCGAAAAGTAAAGATAAATCTTCAACATTGTTTACAAGTTCAATACCCTTTTTATCGCCCACGTTTTCGTCTTTAGTCATATATGCATATAAACAAAGTCTTTCAAACTCGCCGTAAAATTCGTAGTATTCGTCAAGGCAGTTTTTTATATCTTTAGCGTTATTTAATTTGCCCTTATATTTGAAAAAATCGGCTTTTTTATACAATGCAGAAAGCGTTTTGTCAAATTCAGTTAAAGACGAAAATATATCTTCAGTATTCCATTTGTATTTAATATCAATATCTTGCCTTTTCATTTATTCACCTATATCTTCATAGGCAGTTAAAATATTGCCCATTGTTTGTATTGTTATTATCGACGACTTTTTAATATTTAAATTCTTAAACTCGTTATCGACTAAAACCGACCTTTTAACATAATCTTTACGAGCGTTAGACCACTCTAAAACGTCGATATAATAATAATCTACACCGTATTTTAACGTAACGTCGTTACTTCTAATTTCCAAAATAGTTGCTTTTACTTCAATCCTTTCGCTATTTAAAGCGTTGTAAACAAATTTGTAATAATCGTTTACTCTTGCGTAAGGAATTGATAAATAAACGAAAGAAAATATTATAAATAATATCGTAACGATTATTACGATAGTATAAATAATATCAACTAATTGTGCTTTGTACGGTAAAAGCGACCTTACGATTATTCCAGTAGCTACGATAATTAAAGTTAAAATCAAAATTAGCCTATAAATAAATTTTAATTTAAAACGTTGTTTATCTAACGCTAATAAATCTTCTTGACTGTATAAATATTTCATATTTCACCTTAATTTTTACACGAAGTAAAAATATTTTCAAAAAAGTTAAAAATCGCCGTTGTAACACCTTTATTTTTTATAAAAAATTCGTGGACTACCCCTTTAACCGAACTTATATTAATTTCACCAAAATCACGTGAATCAACGCTTACCTTTCTATTATCGCCTAAAACGTATAAACAATCTTTTGAAACGGTAGTTTTAGGGATATCAACCACACCTACGCCAAAATCATATTCTAAATAAGTTGATTTTTGTTCTTTTACGTAACTTTCGTCAACTTTTACAGTAATAAGTTGGCCGTTTTCGTAATATTCTACGTAAATTTCACCGTCTAATGAATATATCGTATCACCTTCGACTGCTATTATCCTTTTAATAAAATCTTCATTTTCATTATGATTAAAAACTATTACGTCGCCACGTGAATACGATGAAAGTTTATCTAAAATTAATACGTCGTTAGGCTGTAACGTAGACATCATAGAGTTTTGCATTATTTTAACCGAAGAAAACCAAAAAGTAGTTGTAAATAAAGTAAAAACAAAAATTAAAATTAGTACGGTATAAAAAATTACGTCGCTAATTTTTATTTTTTTATCTTTAGTTTGATTTTCCGTCGAAGTAAGATTAATTTCTTCACTCATTATCTTCAATCCTTTTTTTAAGACGCTTAAAAAAATCGGGGTGAGAAAGCATTACAACCCTACCACAAGTTAAACACTTTATCTTAAAGTCTGCACCCGTGCGCACGACTTCCCACCTATCTCCCCCACAAGGGTGTTTCTTTTTAGTTATAATTTTATCGTTTTGATTTATTACCATAATTAATTTAAAAGTAAAAAGTTGTTTATTGCAAACTCGCCTGCCGAACTAATTTCAACTTGGCAAAGAGTACTATAATCGTCTATACTTATACCTTCCTTCGTCTTAAACTCATTAAAATCAATTAGAACGTTATTCCAAAATTCACCACCTGTAATTTTACGTTCTGCAATATATTCCTTACCATCACAATCTTTTAAAATTAGTATTAAATCTGTATCTATTTTGCTATAAAAATCAAACTTTAAAGATGATGAACTTGATAAACTTTTAGCAATTTCTTTAATTCTATAAGACTGTAACGTGTTTTTTGAAAACAACCCTTGAATATTAAACGGGCCTTCGTCAATACGCGTTAAATCTTCAATTGCGTAAACACCACCTAAAAGTGGAATTTTTATCTCTTTTACAATAAAGTTAGTTTTAAAAGTTTCGGTACTAAAAATTATTGACGGCATATTAACCGTAATATCGCTTTCGGCGACAAAATGCGAAAGTTTTGAACTTATAGTTAATCCGTTTTTATATCGAGCAACTGCAAATGATATATCATATTTAAAACAGTCGTAATTTGGTCTTTTAAAAACAAATTCGCCATTTGCTTGACTTACTGTCGTATCTAAGATATGCCATACCCTTTCAACGGGATTTATATTATATTTTGCACAAAAAACGTTTAAAGATACTAAATTTTTTCTATCAAGATTATTTACTACGTAACAAACGTCTTTACCGTCTAACTCAACTTTTAATTGTGGTTTTTGTGGATAAAAAACCTTTTCGTTTGATAAAAACTTGTCAAAAAATACAACGGTATTTTCGTAACTATTTAAATCTAATACGTTATTTGCGTTTGTAACAAAACTAAAATGTAAATCTTCTTGGTTTTGAATACGCAAAAGCGTATCCATAGACCTTTCAAAATCAAAATCGTCACTATTCGTACACGCTAAAAACATAACGGGGCAAGTTATAAATTGTGCGTAGGCTTGAACGTCAATTCCGGCAAGAAAACGTCTTCTTTCTTCGTTAATTTCAAGTTCGTCGTTAGAAAATTTTAAAATTCCTTTATAAGCAAGCCAACCACCACCGAATAAATTGCAAGTACAATCAACTCTACTATCCGTTGATGCAAGCATAAAGGCAATTAACGAACCGAATTTTACACCTAAAAGACCAACTTTGTGATTAGGATTTTTGTTTTTAAGATACGATACGGCATATCTACAAACGCCTACCCACTCATACCAAGAAGTTTGCTTTGCAGTTTTATCAACGCGCCAAGTACGCTCATAAGACTTTTCGTAATTAGCGTATTCAACCTTTTTAGGGTAATTTGTAAAATGACTTTTACCTTCTAAATAACCTTGCAAGTCAACACACAAAACGTCGTAACCGTTTTGAGCATATTTTAATATCAATTCAATATCAATTTGCTCGTTAACGTCGGGAATTATTAATATTGAACCTTTACTTTTTATTTGGTTTTTAGCATAAATGCCGTAAATTTTTACCCTTTCGTTATCTACGTTACGACCTAAAAAATATATATAATTTAAATTAACCCCGTTGACAGCGTTGACAAAAAGAATATTTTCTTCAAGCGCTAAAGTATCGTCAAAATCTTTCCATAACGTTTTTGGTGTTAAAATTAATTCAGCCATAAAATCCCCTATTATATAATTATGCTATTATATAATAACATAAAAAGTAAATATTAGCAATTATTTTAGTAAAAATTAGTTTATTTTTTATTTAATAGTATGTGACGCTTAACAAAAGCACAAAATATTGTGTTTTTTGTTTTTGATAAAAAAAATGCTTGATTTATTTTTGATTATATCTTAATATATTTAAACGTGAAATTTTAAAGGGTAACAAATTATGTCTTTTTGTAATTATTCAAAAGAGTATCTTGCAAGTGGCAAGACGATGATTGACAATGTTTTTATAACTAATTATCTACCAGATTTAGATGCTAACGCCTTAAAGGTTTACCTTTACGGCTTATATTTATGTCAAAATCCTTATGAAATTAGTTTAAACGAATTTTGCAAGTCAATTAATATGGATGAAGATAAAGTTATTAATATCTTTATGTACCTTGAAGAATTTGATTTATGTCAAATAGCGTCAAAAGAACCTTTTTCGATAGTATATTACCCTATTTCAACAACAATTAAATCGGTAAAATCAACAAATCCAGAAAAATATACTAACTTTAATAAAGCATTACAACTTTTAATTACCGATAGGATGATTACGGCAAGCGAATATAGACTTTATATGCAATTGCTTGAAGAAAGTTCGTTAAGCCAAGAAGGTCTTTTAGTTATCGTTAAATTTTGCACGGAAATTAAGGGTGGAAAAATATCGTATAAATACATATTAAAAGTTGCAAACGACTTTATTTCAAGAAATATTTTAACTCAAGAAGCCGTTGAAAAGGAATTAGAATACTACTTTAACGTAAGCAGAGTTGTTAAAGAATTATTTAAAAAGTGTAAATTTACTAAAAAACCCGATTTTGACGACTTTAACTTGTATATAAAATGGGTACAAAAGTACGGTTTTAACGATAACTATATACTTGAAACGGCAACTTTAAGAAAAGCGTCGAGTATGACTAATTTATCTAAAATTTTAGACGATATATACTTTAATCGCGATAATACAAACGGCACGAAGAAAAGCACTAAAAAGACTAAAAAGAATTTTGATTTTGACGGACAAAGAGATATTGACGAAAACGTTACGTCGTCGTTAGTTTCTAACCCGGATAACGTTGAGGTGTAAAATGATTGAACATTTAAAAGAAAAATTAAACGACTATTATTTATCACTTCAAAGCCAAATTTTAAATAAACAATCGTACTACGAAAACTTATTAAAAAGTGATAAAGAATACGTTGCTTTGAATAATGAATTAGGCGTTTTAAATTTAGAAATTGCAAAATTAAAATACAACGAAATTGACTGTACTGAACTTGAAAAACAAGCCGATAATTTAAATAGAAAAATTGCTAAAATTTGCGATAAATTCAAAAAATATAGCAAAATTTCTTATAAGTGCAACAAGTGTTTGGATACGGGAATTTATAACAGAAAACAATGTAAATGTTATAAACAAAATTTAACGAATTTAATATTTAAAGAGTTAAACGTAACTAAGCCACAACCTATAAACGTTCAAAACGTCGTTGCTCCAAAAGGTCTTGAAAGCGTTTATGAAAAAATGTTTTTATACGCTAAAAAATTCCCAAATACCAAGTTTTCAAATATAGTTATAGGTGGTAAAACGGGCGCAGGCAAAACGTATCTTGCAAACTTAATTTCACAAATTATTGAAAGCCGTGGTTACACTACTATATTCTTAACGTCAACCGATTTAAATAACATTTTTATAAAAATGCACGTATGCGATAGTGAAAAGGGCGTTTATTTTGATATTTTATCAAACGCCGACTTTTTAGTTATAGACGATATAGGTACTGAACCTATTTACAACAATATTACACTTGAATATTTAAATTCGCTAATTACTGCAAGGTTAACTAAGAATAAACCGTTTGTAATTACCACTAACCTTTCGCCTATTGAAATTAAGGAAAGATACACGGAAAGATTTTTTTCACGAATTTATGATAAATCAAAATCAATATATTTTGAATTCAATACCAAAGATTTAAGAATTTAATAAAAAAGCGTTTAGCCGTTTTTCGGCATAAACGCTTTTACTTTATTAAGTTAATTAGTTTTGTAAAACTTTCACCTTTATCCAAATAATAAGTTGAAAGTTTTTTTATTTCTTCTTGATTAAAGTTATTTTCGTCAAACACTCCAACAACTTTAAAGCCAACGCTTTTTGCCGTTTTTACGGCTAAATAGGAGTCTTCAAACACAAAAGTATCGCAAATGTTAGTTCCTATTTTACTTAATGCGCATAAAAACACGTCGGGCTTAGATTTACCTACGCCAACGTCGTTACACGAAACGGTTACAGGAAAAAATTTATCTAATTTGGTCTTTTTTAAAACGATATCGACAAGTTTTGGGCTTGTTGCCGTTGCAATAATAGTTTTTACGCCCTTTTTAGTTAAGTATTCTAAAAACTCGTACACGCCGTCTTTTAATTCAACGACGTTTTCGTAAAACCATTGTAGCGTTTTAAGAAAAAAATCAACGTAGTCATTTGGACTATTACCTATTTTATATTTATTATAAAAATATATCGACGCTTCTTCAACGATTGCCGTCCTTGACATTTTGTCTTCTTCAAGCGTAGGTCTAAAATTTTCATCGTTAAAAAATTCTTTACCAAATTTAACCCAAAACATATCCCAAAATATTAAGGAATTAACTAAAGTACCGTCTAAATCAAAAATCGCGCCTTTTATCATAAAACTTAAAATATACCTTTATTATACTTGAACATAGCGTAAAAATTTATACCCAAACCAACGACAAAGCCAACGATAAGCACAACGTAGCCTATCGTTAGACATAATTCGTTTTGTAAAGCAATTGCTAAATAAGAAAGCACTCCCATTAATACAACCGAAACACCTATTATTATCGTACCTAAGCCAACTAATTTGCCAAACGGTAGGACATCTTCGGGTTTTACCCTTTTTCTATGATACGAGTGTAACATTGAAACGTTGCCCTTGGTATTTAAAATACCAATAACGATTAATACGACGCCTATAATTATAGTAACTATACTTTCCATACACTTCTCCAAATAAATTTATATTAGCCTAAAATTTCTTTAATTTCATTTTCTTTTAAGTTATTCTTTTCAAGCAATATCGAAACTAATTTATCAATTTTTTGTTTGTTTGATTTAATTAAATTAATCGCAACTTGTAATTGTTCTTCTAAAATTTTGTTAATTGCAATACGAAGTTCTGGATAAATAGGCGTATTTTCGTCACCGTAAAGCGAACTTAAACCAAAATCTTTACTCATACCGTACGTACAAATAATTTGTTTTGCATAAAGCGTTGCTTGACGAATATCGCTTGACGCACCCGTAGTTAAACCGTCTTGTTCACCATAGTAAATAAGTTCGGCTGCACGACCACCAAGCGCCGTTGCAATTTTTCCTAAAAGTTCGGCTTTGGTATAACCAAACTTTTCTTCGTCGCTTGCATATTGCATATATCCCCCGTATTCGCCCCTTGAAACTATAGTAACGTACGTTGGCATTTCGCCTAAAAGTGCACTAACTAAAGCGTGGCCTGCCTCGTGACGAGCCGTCCTTTCAATAGATTTCATATTCCATTTTTTAACTTCGCCACTATTATACGTTTCAAACGCTTCTTCAAAATCAGCGTCAAAAATTTCGTCTTTTTCGCCCCTAATAGCATTTCTTAAAGCCATTTCTATTACCATTTCAAGTTCGGCAAGGCTCATACCTACCGAACGTTGAGAAATATTTTCAATTTCACTTTCGCTTAACTTAAATATTCCCCTATCTTTTAAGCGCATTGTAAGATATTGTTGCCTTTCTTCACGGGTTGGTAAATCAACGTTAATACTTCTATCAAAACGCCTTACGATTGCAGGGTCTAAACTCTTTGTAGAAGAATTTATAGTATAATTTGTTGCCGCTAATAAGAATATAGGTTTTTTATTTTCCTTAAAGCCGTCAAGTTCGGTAAGTAAAGCAGTTAAAACGTCAGTTGAAACGCCTGCGCTATCGTAATTATCACGAGATTTTGCAATAACGTCAATTTCGTCTATAAACAATATTGACGGAGCATATTTTCTTGCAAGTCTAAATAATTCGTGCACCTTTTCTGGACCTTCGCCCGAATAACGCTTAATAAATTCGTTACCTTCAGCTGCGATAAAGGTTACGCCTGCCTCTTTAGCCATAGCCTTTGCAAGCATAGTTTTACCCGTTCCAGGTGGCCCGTATAAAAGAACACCTTTAGGCTGTTTAACGCCTTTACTCATAAATGCCGACGGTTTTTTAAGATATTGAATAAAATATTTCAACTCTTCTTTAGCGTCGTTAGCACCTATTACGTCGTTAAACGAAACGTTAGGCATTTCGGTACTACAAAGTAACGAATTAGAGTCCTTAGCGTCAACGGCAACCTTAACTTCAACGTTATATAAGTAAATAAACGCTTGGTCGCCTTTTTCGTTTATAGTTTGCGAAGTTTGATAGGTTACTATTTTATTTTGTTTAGATAAATTTTGTAAAGATTTTTGCCTGTAGCATTCTTTACACTCGTTAACAAGATTATTATAATCTATTCTATGTTCACCTTTATTTTTAGAAACAACACCGTATACCCCGAATTTTGTAAACGAGAATATTTCGTCATCAGTAATTTGCCTTGTAGGGTTTTCGATAACGTAAACAGGGATATCGTAACCTTCTTTTACAAAGTCGATAAGTTTACGTCCATCTGCTAAACTGTCTTCTAAATTAAGGATTTTATCATTTTTGTCGTTACCACCGTACGTTACGTCAGTTAAAACTAAAGTTACACGTCTTGTATCTAACACTTTTTCGGCTTCGGCAACCGTATCAACCCTAACAAACTCAATTTCTTTAATTGAAGACAATTCTTTATAAGTTTTTTGTGGCGCTAACGCTAAAACAACGGGTTTTTCGCTATCTATAAAAACATCCTTAACTTCAACGTTATCGTCAGGAATTTGTAATTGAATTTTTAAAGTTTTTAAGTTATTTAAACCATCGTCGTTTTCATCTTTAACTATTAAACGTAAAAGTTCGTACAATTCGTCGTTAAAGAAAGCCCCTGCGCGACTTTTTATAGTACGAGCGTCGGCTTTACCACCTTCGGCAAATAATAAAAGTGATGCAACGTCGTCGTCAATTTGAATATCCGTCTTAAACTGCTTGCTAAAAGCCTTAGCGTTTCTATCAAGTTCACCTTTAACAATTTTTACAAGGTCAATCGTATTTAAATTATTAAATACGACGATATTGCCCGATGCAAATCTTGAACAAATTGCTCTTGGAAACAAAGGAACTTGCGTTACAGGGTTTACGTCTTCACTTAACGCTTGCAATACGACCTTTCTTGAAACGTCCGAAAGCACGTTTATATCGTTATTTTCATAAAGTTGTTTACCAGCGTTTGTCGTAAATATAATAATAGCGTCGGTAAAAGATACTTCGTTATCGGTATAGTTATCTCTTAATCTACCAGCGTCTAACATTTGAAGGAATAAGTAAGTAACTACTTGATGACATTTTTCAACTTCGTCGAAAAGTAAAACGCATTTTGGATTTTTTTCAACGAATTCGGTCACGTTACCTGCCTTACCGTTTTTATATACCTTATCCGAACCACAAAATTCAATGTTTGCCTCTTTATCGGCGTACTCACTCATATCAAAACGTTTGTAAGGTAAGCCTAAAATTTTAGCAACGCTTTCGGCTAAGAAAGTTTTACCAACACCAGGCGCACCTGCAAATAAGAAGGTTGCCCTTGGTTTACTTCTGTTTTTATGTATTTGAGCAAAAATTTCCGAACGGAAATAGCCCGTAATAAAAGATTTTATTGCGTAATCTTGTCCAAAAATGTTTTTACGCAAAGATTTTTGCATTGCTTTAGTTTGTTTTACAAGTTTAGATAAGAAATTTTCGTTTACCTTAGCCCCCGACTTACTGCTTGTAGACTTACCCGTTGCAGTCGTTGTGCCCGAAACTCCAACGCTTTGACTTTCGGCAGTTTTTGTAGACGACGGTTGCGTGCCAAACATACTAAAAATATCTTGCGCTGCAGTTTGCGCCGTTTCATCTAATTCTTCTTCCACTTCAAGAGTGAAAATAGATTGACCCTTTATTACTTCATTATAAGACGAAAGTAAAAACTTTTTATAATCTTCCAACTCTTTTGAAGTAATATTATTAACCGTTTTAACTCTTTTTGCCATTACGCCGTATTTATCGGCAATTAAATTTGCTAATAATGACGATTGAGCGTTTATAATCTTTTCAAATAACGCGTTTAACGTAATAATTTGTCCGTTTTCATTATACCCTTTCTCAAGTTCAAAAACGGCTTTATTATAGCCTAAAAATAATGAAATAGACTTTTCATTACCGTCGTTCATAACGCTATAAAGCCAGTGCATAACTGTATCAAGTGAAATTTTATATTTATTAACTATTGAAGTAAAATCAGTAATTTCTTCAATTAATTGGTCGTCGTTTAAAATTTTTGCATCAAGCGACTTTTCAACGAAATATTTATAAACGAATAACGCTGAATAGGCAAAGTGATAAATTGACACTTTATCATGCACGTACTCATCTCTAACCATATCGGCAAAAATTTTAACTAAGTTACATAATTTGGTATATTGAGCCTTTTTTGACATAATTTACCCCTTAAAAAATTAATAATATTATTATATAATATTTTTTACGTAAAATCAATAATAAAGTATAAAAATTTTTTTCTAATATATTGACTGTCAATTATATTTATGATAAAATAATTTTATTAAAAAAGGAGGCTCTATTATGATTTTTGATAATTTAAATCAAGTTGACAATTATTCATTTTTAAGCGATAATTTTAAAAAAGCGTTTGACTTTTTAAAAAATACCGATTTATCTAAATTAGAAGTTGGTAAAGGTGAAATTTTTGGTAGAGAAGTACACTACTCGGTTACCGAATATTTAACTAAAGACGTTCCTGCGTTTTTTGAAGCGCACGACAATTACGCCGATATTCAAGTAATAATTTCAGGTAATGAAAGAATTGATTATTTTTACCGTCCTGAAGGCGAAGTTACCGTTGAGTACAACCCTGAAAAAGATATTTTAAGATTAGACTGTAAAAATTATTCAGCATTAAAAATAAAAGCAGGTGAATTTGCAGTATTTTTACCACACGACGCTCACAGACCTAACCTTTCCGACGAAAAACAAGAAAACGTTAAGAAAATAGTAATAAAAGTTAAAGTTTAAATTTGTTAATTACTTGAATAATTTTTAATATTTTGTTATAATAGTAAGGCAATTAAGTAAAGTTAATTGCTTTATTTATGCAAATTTTTATATAGGAGAACTTATGTTTGAATTTTTACTTAATACGATAAAGGCAATACAATTTGGCCACGTAGTTATGTGGGCGATAGGCGCTTTACTTATTTATTTAGCAATTAAAAAGGATATGGAGCCTGCCCTTTTATTACCTATCGGCTTTGGTACGATTTTAGTTAATATTCCGTTTGCTAACGTAATTACTCAAGGCGCTGAAGTCGGTATTATCGAGTGGTTGTTTAACGGTTTAATCGGTTCGTCTGAAGCCTTACCTATTTTATTATTTATAGGTATCGGCGCTATGATTGACTTTGGACCGTTACTTTCTAACCCTAAACTTTTCTTGCTTGGTGGTGCTGCGCAATTTGGTATTTTTATAACAATTACTTTAGCAACGTTACTTGGATTTAATATTTTCGACGCTGCGTCAATCGGTATTATCGGTGCTGCAGACGGTCCTACGTCAATCGTCGTAGCGCAAGCCTTAAAAAGTGGATACGTTGC
This sequence comes from Christensenellaceae bacterium, assembly GCA_045659885.1. Taxonomy (GTDB): domain Bacteria; phylum Bacillota; class Clostridia; order Christensenellales; family Borkfalkiaceae; genus HGM11412. Next base: position 6,714 of record JAZRCS010000090.1, on the reverse strand, counting down.
GCAAATTATCGTCGTAGCGTATTCGTATATGGCGCTTGTTCCCGTTATTATGCCACCCGTTATTAAACTCGTTACAACTAAAAAGGAACGTATGATTAAAATGCAATATAAACCTGCAAGCGTTTCTAAAACTACTAAAATTTTATTCCCTATCGTAGTTAGTTTAATTGCCGGTATAATTGCTCCAAAATCACTTGCACTCGTTGGATTTTTAATGTTTGGTAATTTAATTAGAGAGTGTGGCGTTTTAAAGAGTTTATCAGACACTGCGCAAACTACGTTTGCAAATATCATTACCCTACTTTTAGGTATTACGATTTCTTTCTTAATGAAGGCTGAAGATTTCTTAAGCTGGGAAACGGTAATGATTATGGGACTTGGTATTTTTGCCTTCGTGTTCGATATGATTGCAGGCGTTATGTTTACTAAATTATTAAACTTATTCAGTAAAGACAAAATTAACCCTATGATAGGCGCTGCCGGTATTTCGGCTTTCCCTATGGCGTCGAGGGTTATTCAAAAAATGGGCGTTAAAGAAGACCCTACTAACCACTTACTTATGCACGCTGCAGGCGCTAACGTTTCAGGTCAAATTGCATCTGCTATCGTTGGTGGACTTATAGTCGGCATAGTTGGTATCATTTAATAGGAGGAAGATAATATGTTAAATTTATTTTCAATGTTAACTAAAATTAATACCGACGCCGTTATGCAGTCTTTAGATATTATGTGGAAAGGCGTTTTAGCAATTTTTATCGTAATAGTTTTAATCGTTATTTCAGTTTCTTTACTCAACAAAGTGGTTAATTACTTTGAAAAAAAGAAAAAAGATAAAGAATAAAATTTGACCGTTTGAATTAAAAACACCCCAAGTTTGGGGTGCTTTTAAATTTTTACGGTCTTTTTTAAACGTATTTAATTAGCATTTGTGAAAGTTGGGCTAAACTTGTTAACCCTACCGATTTTTCTTTAATTTCTTTATCGTAATACACCATTAGGTACGGTATTGATTTTATATCAAGCGACTTGGCTAAACTTTCACTTTCGTCGATATCGATTTTATAAAAATCAACCTTATCTTTTAAAACGTCGTAAAGTTCTGTTATAATCGGCTCTTGCATTTTGCAAGGAGTACACCATTTTGCAAAAAAATAAATAAGTATAGGTTTTTTGCCTTTATTTATAACGTTATTAAAATCAAAATCGTTTATTACTTCAATTTTTTTATTCATAAAACCCCCTACTTTAATTTGTGTAGGGGGCTTATTTTTATACTAAATTATTTTTTATATCATTTAAACTTATTTGTTTGCTTTCGCCCGTCGACATAAGTTTTAAAGTGCAAGTTCCACTTTCAAGTTCGTTGTCACCAAGTGCTATTACGTATTTTGCTTTAATTTTATCGGCGTATTTAAATTGAGATTTAAAACTACGGCTTAAGTGGTCAATTTCAACGCTTATTCCATCTTTTCTTAAATCATAAGCAATTTCAAAAGCCTTTTTGTTTGCCTTTTCGCCCATTGACGCAATATACAAACTAACCGTTTCGTTATCTTCAATATTAATGCCCATAGTTTCCATAAGCATTAAAACACGTTCTAAGCCCATACCAAAGCCAACGCCTTGTACAGCGTTACCACCGATTTGCTCGATTAAACCGTCGTATCTACCACCACCACAAACAGTTCCTTGAGTACCAAGCGCAGTAGTTACGAATTCAAAAACCGTTCTCGTGTAATAATCAAGCCCCCTAACGATATAAGGATTAACTTTAAATTGCACGCCTGCTACTTGTAAATAATCTTTTAAACTTTCAAAATGCGAATTACACTCGTCGCATAAATAATCAATTATTTTTGGAGCGTCTTTAGTTAAGGCTTTGCAACCTTCTTCCTTACAGTCTAAAATTCTTAAAGGATTTTTATTAAACCTTTCTTGGCAGTTAGGACACATTTTATCAATATTATTTTTCAAATATTCTTTTAACGCGTTATTATAGTTTTGACGGCAAGTTTTACACCCCATACTGTTGATATTAAGTTCAACTTGTAAGCCTAATTTATTTAAAATAGTGTTTGCTATTAAAATAACTTCGGCATCAATAGACGGTTGACCTGCACCGTAAATTTCTACGCCGAATTGATGGTGCTCTCTTAACCTACCTGCTTGTGGCCTTTCATATCTAAAAACGGGTGTTATATAGTACATTTTAAGTGGCATTGCAGTACTATAAAGTCCATTTTCAACAAAAGCCCTTGCTACGCCTGCCGTACCTTCGGGTTTTAAGGTAATATCACGGTTACCTTTGTCTTTAAAAGAGTACATTTCTTTATTTACTATATCAGTCGTGTCGCCAACACCCCTTAAAAACAATTCGGTATGCTCGAAAGTTGGTGTTCTTATTTCCCTTAAAGCAAAGTTTTTAGCAACTTCTTTAACGGCATTTTCTACGTAGTGCCATTTGTAACTTTGACTTGGTAAAACGTCTTTCGTTCCTTTTGGAATATTTATCATAATATTCTCCTACAAAATATATTTTTTAAGATTTCTTGTACTGCTTGTGCAATTTAAATGTTCTTGCACGTATTTTTTATCAATAACAACGGTAGTTAACGGAATATTACCACCAGCGTTAAACGATATATCTTCAATTAAGTTTTCCATAACGGTATGAAGACGTCTTGCGCCAATATCTTCACTTGACAAGTTCATTTCAACGGCTACTTCGGCAATTTCGTCGATTGCATCTTTAGTAAAGACTAATTCAATGTTATCAACGAGCATTAAGTGTCTATATTGAAGAGTTATCGCATTTTGTGGGATTGTTAAAATGTTTATAAAATCTTCTTTTGACAAACTTGAAAGTTCAACCATAATAGGAAATCTACCTTGAAGTTCAGGAATTAAATCTTCAACTTTCGATATATGAAAAGCACCTGCTGCTATAAACAAAATATAGTCTGTTTTACAAGGACCGTATTTGGTCATAACCGTCGAACCTTCAACAATCGGTAAAATATCACGTTGAACGCCTTCTCTTGAAACGTCAGCGCCACCTTTATTAGTTTTCGACGCAATTTTATCAATTTCGTCAATGAAAATTATACCGTTTTCTTCAGCGCGTTTTATAGCCTCTTGATTAACGCTATCATTATCGATAAGTTTATCGCTTTCTTCGTTAATTATATATTGCATTGCGTCTTTTACAGTTAATTTGCGCTTTTTCTTTTTGGTCATAATATCCCCGAAAATCGAGCCTAAATTAATTTCAGCACCTACGCCTGCCATAATATCTAACTGTTTTGGCTTATCAACGACTTCAATTTCTACTATAATTCCGTCAAGTTTACCTTCACGAAGTTGACTTAAAATTTTGTCTTTATATTGACTATCGTCAAGGTCGCCTTTTTCAATTAATAAATTATCATAGATAATTTTAAAAATCTTTCTTTCGGCAATTCCCGTAGCCCTTTGTAACACTTGTTTAAACTGTTCTTCCTTAACTAAACGAACGCTACACTCAACTAAATCACGTACCATTGATTCAACGTCTCTACCAACGTAGCCGACTTCTGTAAATTTAGTTGCCTCAACCTTTACAAACGGAGCGTTTACAAGTTTAGCAAGTCTTCTTGCAATTTCCGTTTTTCCTACGCCCGTAGGTCCTTTCATAATAATGTTTTTAGGAGTAATATCGTCTTTTAACTCTTGAGATAATTTACTTCTTCTATATCTATTACGAAGAGCAATTGCAACTGCACGCTTTGCCTTGTTTTGTCCTATAATGTATTTATCTAATTCTTGAACAATCTCTCTTGGTGATAATTGCATAATTCCCCCTTACACGCTTTCAACGATTATATTTTTGTTTGTAAAAATACATATATCGCTTGCAATTTCTAACGCTTTTTTAGCAATAACTTCTGCGTCGTAATCAGTTTCGTTTACAAGTGCTTTTGCTGCAGATAAGGCGTAATTACCACCACTACCTATTGCGCAAACACCGTCGTCTGGCTCAATTACTTCGCCACCACCCGATACGACAAGCAAGCAGTCTTTATCAGCGCAAATCATCATAGCGTCTAACTTTCTACCAACCTTATCTTCACGCCAAGTTTCGGCAAGTGAAACGGCACTTCTCATTAAATTGCCCGAATATTTATTAAGCATTTCTTCAAATCTTTCAGTTAAACTAAAAGCGTCAGAAACCGAGCCTGCAAAACCTACGATAACGTTTCCACCGTAAATTCTTCTAACCTTAATAGCGTTGTTTTTAAATACGATTGATTCGCCCATCGTTACTTGGCCGTCGCCTGCAATAGACGTTTTCCCGTTTCTTTTTACGGCACAAATAGTCGTGCCACGAAATTCTATACCCATATTAACTCCTATTTTTGAAAATTACAATTTTTGTCCGAGCATTTTACTACTTTATCTTTTTTAACTAAATATTTACCACACGTTGGACACATTTCGCCCGTAGGAATATCCCAACTTCTAAAATCGCAAGACGGATAACCCGAACAACCGTAATAAACCGTACCTTTTTTAGATAACATTTCTTGCGCTGGTTTATGACAAAGCGGACAAACGCCTACCTGTTTTAATATGCTTTTAGTTGCGCCACATTTTGCGCATTTGATATATTTACCAAATTTACCCGTTTTTTCAAACATAAAAATATTGCAAGTTGGACATTTTTCGGTAGTGATTTTATCACTTTCTTGAATATTTATGTTACAAGTATCGCAAGCGTAATATTTTCCGAATTTACCTTCTTTTAAAATCATTTTATTGCCACATATAGGACAATTTTCCTCACTAACTTTATCGTTTAAATTTCTTGTCTTTTTGCATTCAGGACAATACAAAAACTCACCAAAACGACCACTTTTTTTAACTAAATTAGCGCCACAACCCGAACAAAGTATGTCGGTTGTTTGATTATTGTCACTCATCGCTTGTTTTAACTTTGTTATAAACGGATTATAAAAATCACCTACGACTTTACGCCAGTCTTTGCCCTTTTCGGCAATATCGTCGAGTTTATCTTCCATTTTAGCAGTAAATCCTATATCTAAAACGTCGCTAAAATACTTAACTAATAAATCAGTCGCCTCAAAGGCAATTTCGGTTGGAACTAAATACTTGCCTTCCCTTGTAATATATTTACGCTTTGTTAAAGTTCCTATTATCGTTGCGTAGGTAGAAGGTCTACCTATGCCGTTTTCTTCTATGGCTTTAACGAGCGACGAGTCGGTATAACGAAGTGGTGGTTTTGTAAATTTTTGTTCTTTATCAATTGCTAAACACTTTAATTCGTCGTTAACGTTTAAGTCTGGCAATAATTTATTTTCGCCTTCGTCTTCGTCAGTTTTACCTTGCATAAAGTCGTAAACTTTAGTGTATCCTTTAAATTTAACGCTTTTACCCGTTGCTTTAAAGGTGTATTCGCCGTTTTCAATACTTACTTGCATACTGTTATATAAAGCGTCAGCCATTTGTGATGCTAAATATCTTTCGTAAATAAGTTTATAAAGTTTATAGTGGTTTTTATCAAGTAAATCTTTAACGCTATCCGGCGTTACGTTTATATCGATAGGTCTTATTGCTTCGTGGGCGTCTTGAGCGTTTTTCTTAGTCGTGTAAATATTAGGCTTTTTAGGTAAATATTCACTACCGAAAGTCGTGTTAATAAAGTTAAGACAATCGTTTTGCGCGTCAACCGAAATTCTCGTAGAGTCCGTTCTAATATAGGTTACGAGAGCCAAATGGCCTTTTTTAGTTTCTAAACCTTCGTATAAGTGCTGTGCAAGTTGCATTACTTGTGGCGCAGAAAGACCTAATTTATTCGACGCGTCTTGTTGCATAGTCGAAGTCGTAAAAGGTGGTAACGCGTGTGATTTTACTACGCCTTTTTTTACGTCGCTAACAATAAATTTACCGTTTACGCAAGCATTGTATACTTCTTGTGCTTCCGTTTGGTTAGACGGTTTAAATTTTTTGCCGTTTTTACTATTTAAACTACTTTTAAATTTAATTTTTTCGTCTTTAGATAAAATTGCGTTAATATTCCAGTATTCAGTTGAAACGAAATCCCTAATTTTTCTTTCAAGGTCAACTACAAGTCTTACGGCAACCGATTGAACCCTACCTGCCGACTCGCCGTCTTTAACCCTACTTCTAACAAACGGAGAAAGTTTGTAACCAACTATTCTATCTAATATACGCCTTGCTTGTTGTGAGTCAACTAAATTATAGTTAATTCTTCCTGGCGATGCCATCGCATTTTTAACTGCTTTTTCGCTTATTTCGTTAAAGGTAATTCTGTGAGTTTTACCTTTAATTTCTAAAACGTCGTATAAGTGCCACGCGATTGCCTCCCCTTCTCTATCCGGGTCGGTTGCCAAATATACTAATTCGGCTTTTTTAGAGTATTCTTTTAATTCTTCAACCGTCTTTTTTTGCTTTGGCTCTATTACGTAAGTCGGCTCAAAATTATTGTCAACGTCTACGGCAAATCTTTTTTCTGGTAAACCCCTAATATGTCCACCACTACCTATTACTTTAAAGTTTTTGCCTAAAAATCTTTCAATAGTTTTAGCCTTTTTTGGTGATTCTACGATTACTAATTGCATAATACTCCTATAATAAATTTATATATTCGTTTGAATTGTTTTTTAATACGTAACCTTTAAGTTCTAATGAAGAAAG
>JAZRCS010000089.1:0-23678 GCA_045659885.1 Christensenellaceae bacterium | reverse complement strand
AAAGTCCTTTCGCCCTTATCTATATATATATTAATATAAAAATCATTTCTTGTTAGACCACTAATGTTATCGGTTAGCGACTTGTAGTAAAGTTTATCGATAGCGTCCGAACAGTTAGATAACAACTCCCTTAAAAATATTTCTTTATTAGTGTAGATTGAGTTTATCATTAAATCAAGAACTCTTTGAGATTCGGTTTTAAATTTTTTCATATTACTCTCCTAAACAAATATTAGCACTCTTAACGATAGAGTGCTAATTTATTATATACCTATTAAATAAAAAAATCAAGGGTTTTTTAAATTTTTATTTTAAAAAAATACGCCCGAAACAAAAATTTCAATACCTATTGCAACTAAAATAATACCACCTAAAATTTTTGCTTTATTGCCTAAACTATCGCCAAACTTTTTGCCTATTATAATTGATATAAAGCATAAAACGAAAGTAACAGCGCCTATAATTAAGGCAGAAATTAAAGCCTCATACCAAGCGTATGCAATAATAGTAATACCTACGCTTAAAGCGTCAATCGAAGTTGCAACTGCTTGAACGATAATCTTTTTAAAAGTTAAAGAATTGTCTTTTTCACCGTCGTCTTCTTTTTTAAGACTGTCTAAAAGCATATTAATTCCTATAAATCCTAATATTAAAAGCGCAATATAAGGAATAAATTTGCCTATAAAATCTATAAATAACTGTCCTGCAAAATAGCCTATAAGTGGCATTACTGCTTGAAATAAACTAAATGCAAGTGCAATTAAAAACATTTTAGATTTTTTCATATTTGGGGCAGAAAGCCCGTTTGTCATTGATACGGCGCACGCGTCCATCGCAAGCCCTGCGCCAAGTGAAAAACTTTGTATAATATATCCCATAGCAAATACTATACACTATTTATTAAAATTAGTCAAACAAGTTAATATAACGTAACAAAAAATAAACGCCCGATAAAGGGCGTTTAAACGTATTTTTAGAAAGATTAAGAAAATTTATTCTTCGTCTTCTTGGTTTTGTTTTTTCTCAACTAAAACGGTAAGTTTAGTTACACGTTCATCATCCATTTCGGTTACGATAACGTATAAGTTTTCGTATCTAAAACTGTCACCAACGTGAGGGTCGGCTTCAAGCATTTCAATCGCCCAACCACCCATAGTTGAATATTGACACTCAAAGTCTTCTGGTATAATAAATTCAATTTCTTCAAAGAAATCTTCAATATTCATTGCGCCGTTAACTTCGTACGTGTTTTCACCCGTAGCAATACAGTCGTTAATAATAACGTCGGTATCGTCCCAAATTTCACCTACAAGTTCTTCTAAAATATCTTCCATACAAACTACACCAAGCGTACCACCAAACTCGTCGATAACTATTGCTAAGTGCATTTTTGCCTCACGGAGTTTGTTAAGCGCTGCAGGAAGTTTCATCGTTTTATGAAGTTTGCAAGGCTTTAATAAAATTGAACGAATATCTGGATTTTCACTATCAAGTTTAGCCTTATGGTATCTTGTTAGTGACAATACGCCGATTACGTTATCTATACTGTCTTCATAAACAGGCATACGAGAGAATTGCGTTGCGTCGGATAAAATTTCTTTCATCTTTTCTTCATCGTCAATATCAATCGCCGTAACGTCGATACGTGGCGTCATAATCTCTTCAATCGTAGTGTCGCCAAAATCGATAGTAGATTGTAAAAGTTCACCTTGGTCTTCGTCGATAACGCCTTCTTCTTCAACGGTATCTATAATAGAAACTAATTCTTCTTCGGTAACGGTAGGGTCGTCTTCTTTATGGTCACTACCCCAAAGTTTACGAAGAAGTGATATAAGCATCATAACGATAAATACTAAAGGCGATAAGATAATCGTTAAAACTTTAGTAGGAATTGCTATAAATCTAACAACCGTATCGGCGTTGCTTTTTGCTAAAACTTTAGGCACGATTTCACCGAAAATAAGAATTACAACGGTTACTAAAACAGTTACTAAAGTAGTTGCTAATCCAACGTTTTCGGTAAACAAATTCATAACGATAAGCGTACTACAAGTTGAAATAGCAATATTTGCAAGGTTGTTACCTATTAAAATTGCACAAAGTGCAACGTGGAATTTTTCCACTATATTATAAGCAATTTTTGCCGTCTTAGAGCCGTTATCTATTGCCTTTCTTAAACGCATTTTATTTGCCGAGTTAAAAGCAATTTCCGATGCAGAGAAATATGCTGACAAGCATATCATTATAAAAATAACTAAATAAGCCCACCACATATGAGCAAAATGTTCTTGAAAAGTCATTATGCGTCCTCCTTATCTTGGTTAGAATTTTGGAGTTTTAGCAAATCTTCTTCATCAAGGACGTGAATAATTACTTCTGTCAATTTACCGTCGGTAACGGTTTTTGCCGTAAATTCAAGATTTTCAAAAACAAAAGATTCGTCTTCTTCCGGGATATGCCCTAAAGTTTCAAGAATAAATGATAAAACGGGCTTTGAAACAAAGGTTTTTGGCGCTTTACCTAAACCCATTTTTTCATAAGCAGTCGCCATTAAAACTCTTGTATTAACCATATATTTGTTACCACCAAGAGTTTGGAAATTTTGGTCGACTTCGTCTTCTTCGTCAAAAATTTCACCAACTAATTCTTCTAAAACGTCTTCAATCGTAACAAGTCCAACAACTTGCTTTTTATCGTCTTGAACGATTGCCATTTGAATTTTCTTTTGACGCATTTCCGTCAAAAGGTCGTCAATTTTAGCGTCCTCACTAATAAAGTAAGGGCGCGTCATAACAGAATTCAAGGTAATTCTTGGATTTCTGCTACGTTCGGTAAGAAAAGTTCTTATTCTTAACACACCAACTACGCGTCCGTTAGTAGCCCTAACCGGTAAGCGAGAGAAGTTAGTGTCCTTAATCACGTCTAAAATTTGTTCGGTAGAATCGTTAAGGTTGATAAAATCAATGTCCTTTTCCATAGTCATAATTTCATCAACGGTGGTTTTGTTGAATTCAAGCGCAGATTTTAACATATCGCCTTGTTCTTCGTCAAATACACCTTCTTCTTCTGCCGTTTCAATAATTTCTGTAAGTTCGTCTTCCGTGATAGACGGTTCAACTTCTTTTTTAGAAAATAATTTGTTCGCCCCACTTGAAATTAAACTAAATACAGCGGCTATAGGAGATAATATTTTTATTAAAAAACGTAATGAACCTTGGAAGAAAAGTGAAACCGATTCACTTCTATCGTTTGCAAAACTTTTAGGAATCATTTCACTAAAAAGAAAAATTATCACCGTACTTAAAACCGAACATATCATAGAAAAAGCAAACGAATCTAAAAAACTATCCGTCATACCTAATCCGTTTTTAAAAATATCGGTTGCAATAATGGTGAAAACTGCCGCACCTGCTATTTTGGTAACGTTGTTACCTATAAGCAAAGTTATAAGCGCCTTTTCAAATTTATTTATAACGCCTAAAACACCTTTTGCACGTTTGTTTCCGTCGTCAGCAAGCGTTTTAATTTTAATTTTGTTAACTGCTGAAAACGAACTTTCTGCCGCGGCGAAATAAGCGCCACCTATTACACAAATAAAAAATAAAATCCACAAGGGTATACTGTCACTACCCATAAAAATCCCAACTCCTTCTTTCGTCTAAATTTAATATTTATATATATATTATGACAATGATTATCTATTTTATCATTTTATATAACTTTTTGTCAAGCAAACTAATTAAGTTGTAAATATTAATAATGTAAAAAACTTGGCACTATCGCCAAGTTTTTAACTGTTAAACGTTTATTTAATTTCTTTTAAAGTGTATTTTAAATAACCTAAATCACCGTACATAGTCGTGTAACAAAGAATTAATCTGTTCCTATCTTGAGTTTTTGTCGCGTAATAACATTCAATAGGTGAGCCGGTAAATTGTCCCGTCAAATAAAACATAACTTTAACCGTTTCAATTTCTTGATTTAAACAAGTTATAGTTGCAGGCGTTAATTTGCCATCACTATTAGTTGCCGTTGTAAAATACATACCCCTTGTCGTTTGAGAAATTACGTCTAAACTATCAAAATAAATCGACGTAGTATTTTCGTTAAGTAAATTATATCCCCTTGGAGCAAACAACATCATTTCGTTGTCAAGATAGGCGTTTTTAGTTGCACCTTTATAAGTTTTAATAGCGTCAACGTCGATAATTTGATGCTCGTCTTTAATTTCGTTAAACTCTACTTTAGCATTTTCACCTTCGTACGTTACGTTATACTCATACTCGTAAGGGTATAGTTGATATTTATTATTTTGAGTAGCAAGCGAATTTGCTTTTACTCTTTTACTTGAAGAAATAGGCTTAAAATTTGTTGCAGTAAAATAACAAATAGTAGTAATTTCGTCAACGAAAGCAAGTTCAGTATTATCGTTAACCTTGTCAATATATTTTCCGTCAACATTTAAAACCGTTTCAACGCAAATTACGTCGCTACCCTTATCTAATCCTACTACCGACTTTGATATAACGGTATAAGTACCTTCATTAACAACTAATTCAACTTGGGCGCTTGAAACTTCAGTCGAGTTAGATATCGTCTTATTCACACAAGTTACGTCATACACAAGTTCTTCATAGTAAGTATTATCGTATCCCGACTGAGTTTGCCAGTAAAAAGATTCTACCTTAATATAAGTTTTATTACAGCCCGTAAGCGAAAAAACTAATAATATTGATAAAAATAAAGTTAAAAATTTTTTCATAACACTCTCACATTAGTTATTTACTAAAAAACATTATATCACAATTATTAAAAAATGTAAAAACATTTGTGAAACTTTTATATTTATTGTATAATAATTTTAATAAACTTTTTCTTATGACACACGTTTGACAGTTATTCTAAGGTATATTTAAAAAAACTAAGGAGTTATTTATGAAAATAATTACTACAAAAAATATAACTTGTTCTATTTTAGAAGTAGGCAATCAAGTTAAAGGCTACGGTAAATTAACAAGCCCTAAATGTTATATTTTTTCGGAAGACAAAATAAATCTTTTAACTCAAATAGAAATCGCTAAAAGTTTAGACGGTGGTTTTTTTAATATTGAAAATTTAACCTTTAAAAAATATATTGCCGAAAAACGTGGCGACAACGTTTTATCAAACGAAGCGTCGACTATGGCTATTCGTAAAATTATTCAAGACAATAAAAAAAGTTTAAAATGTTTTAACGCATCTAAATCTTTATCGAATTTAGCAAAAACTTTATTTGAATTAATTTCACAATTAAAAAGCGCGAACGTTTCTTGCGAAAGTATTGAAAGTCTTTTACAAAATGAAGAAAATTCGCTTTCTACAAACCTTTACAATAAACTTTTCGACGTTAATTTAATTTACACTAAATATCAAGACTATTTAAAAAACAACAACCTTTTTGATAGTTACGAATATCTAAAAGTTATGCCCGACCTTATTAAAAACGACCAAGACATTAAAAACTCTACAGTAATAGTCGTTGGTTACACTAATATCACTAAGCAAAGGGAATTAATCTTTAAGGCTTTAAACGACATTTGTAAAGAGTTTATTGCAATAGTAATTAGCGATAACGAACAAACTTTTTACACTAATGAAGTTTTAAATAAACTAAAACCTTTAGGTTGTGAAATTATAGAAAGTCAATTTAACTCTACTATAAACGGCGACGCTTTAATTTTACAACAACGCCTTTATAATAAATCTATTTATAAAAACGACTATAAAAAGCCTAAAACTAATAGCATAACTTTATCTACTTTTAAAACTCCTTACGACGAAATCGAGCATATTGCAGTAGATATTATAAACAAAGTAAAAGAAGGTATAGCAAGATATAAAGACGTTGCCGTAACCATAGGCAATTTAAACGAATATTCTACTATCGTAAAAAGAATTTTTTCTAAATACGGTATACCTTTTTATATCGACGATACAAAAGTGCTTTCCGACCACCCTTTAACTTACTTTATTTTAGACGCTTTTGAACTTGCAAGAAAAAATTTATCAATAAGCGACGTTAAAAATTTTGCGCGCAACTTTTTGTTTATTAGCGATAAAACTTTACAAGACGGCTTTTGCAATTACCTAGATAAATACTCTATTACGAGAAAAACTATTAAAGAGCCTTTTATTTATCAAGATGAAAATATTTTAAAGTACGAACAAATCCGTTTACAAATTATTGAAGTTGAAAAATTGTTTAAAAACTCGAAAACGGTACGCCATTTCGTAGATGCAATTAAAAGCCTATTAAAATTAATTAACGTAGAAGAAAAATTGCAAATATTAAACGAACAATTTAAAAAAGACGACGAGCAAGCGTTAATAGATTTTAACGACAAAGTGTTAGACAAATTAGATAAAATTTTAAACGAACTTCTTTTCGTTATTAACGACTCGGCTATTGACGTAACCGATTTTAAAAACTTGTTTTTATCGGGTACGGACGCGTGCAAAATTAGTGGTATTCCACTTTACATGGACGCTGTTTTCGTTAGCAATTTAATCGACGTAAAATTAAAAAGTCCTGTACTTTTATACGCCGTAGGTATATGTGGCGATATTCCTTCTTCAAAAAGCGATATTGCACTTTTAAGCGATAAAGATATCGACAAACTTTGTAGTGAGCGTTATGAAAAATACCAAGTTTCCGTCGAGCCTAAAATTCAACTCGTAAACAAACGAGAAATTCAAAACGTATGCACTACTTTAATTTCTTTTAAAAAAGAATTGCACGTTTCGTATCCTATTTTATCTAATAACGGACAAATTAACGTAAAAAGCGATATCGTAAAAAATATTTTAGCAATTTTCGATATTGAAATTAATAACGTTCAAAACAAAAAATTATCTAAAATTTATCTTGAGAAAGAGCATAACTTAATTATAAAATCTTTAACAAGTCCCGAACTTGCTATTGAAAAAATTATTAAACTTCTTAGCCAAAACAAACTTGAAACGGCACTTGAAAGTCAACTTATTTCACTACTTTATACTACTTTTGAAAGATTAAACTTATCTAAACAAATTGAAGTTTTAGACAATTTACTTAAAAAACAAAACAAGTTTAAAGTTGAAAGTGAAAATTCTTTACTTTGCATTAAAAATAAAGAAATTTCGGCAACGACGCTTGAAGGTTATTATTCTTGCCCGTTTGCTAATTTTGCTAAGGGTTCGTTAAAACTTAAAGAAAAAGAAGACGGCGAAATTAACACTAACGAAAGGGGTAACGTTTTACACGAGGTTTTAGAAAAGTTTATTAGTAGACTTAACGAAGTAAGCGACAAAACTTCTTGCGATAACCTTGTCGTAGAAATTTTCGATAACGTAATATCTCAACAAAAATATCAAGTATTAACTTCAAAACCTAAATACGTTTACTTATTTTCAAATTTAAAACAAGAAACGCTTAAAATTGCTTACAATTTATATTTATCTTCTAAAAAGACATTGTTTAAGCCTATGCTTTTAGAAGAGCCGTTTGGTGAAAAATGTAAAATAAAAGGTATTCCTTTAAACACTAAAATCGGCACTTACTCGGTTAAAGGCAAAGTTGATAGAGTTGACGAATATAATAATAAAATTCGTATTATCGACTATAAGTCTGGCAATTACGACGTTTCTCCTACGTTATTCTACGTTGGTAAAAAATTGCAATTATATTTATATATGAACGCATTTTTAAATAACGGACACACCCCTGCCGGTGCTTACTACTCTCCTATCGATATGCAATTTAGTTCAAGTAGAGAAAATCAAATCGAGTTACACGGTAGGACAATAGACGACGAGGACGTTATTCAAGCAACCGACGTTGAGGCAACTAAAACAAAGCGTAGCACTATCTTCAACGGCTACACTAAAGACGGTAAATTAAACAAGGCGCACGCCTTTTTAAGCAAAAGTGAGTTTTACGACTTCCTTGATTATTCTAAATTAATTTCTGCTAACGCTATTAACGAAATTAGTACCGGTTTTATCGAGCCAACACCTTACACCGATAGTTGTACTTTTTGCAAATTTAACGGTATGTGTGGTTTTTGCATAAACGAAGACGGAAAGTTTAGAAAAGCAGGCAACGTTACTAAAAGCACTATAATCGACGCTGTTAAAAATTCTACCAAAAAGGAGCAAGACTAATGACAAATAATGATAAATACGTATCTTTAACTAAAAATCAACGTCAAGCCGTGCTTTTAGATAAGGGCGACGCTTTAGTATCTGCGTCGGCTGGTTCGGGTAAAACTCACGTTTTAATAGAAAGAATTATTAGGCTTATTTTAGAAAGACAAACTACCGTTGATAGAATTTTAGCCGTAACCTTTACTAAACTTGCAGCAGGCGAAATGAAAGATAAATTAAAAACTGCTTTGCTTAAAGAAATAGTAAACGGGAACGACGATTTAAAGTGGCAATACGACCAAGTTAATACTTGTGATATTTCAACTATAGACTCTTTTTGCTCCAAAATCGTTAAAAAATATTTTTATAAATTAGACATAGACTATTCTTTTAACGTTTTAGACGAAACACAACGTAAATCTTTTAAAAATAAGGCGATTGACGAAGTTTTATCGGAGCATTACGAAAATCCCGACCAAAACTTTTTAGATTTGGCGTTTGTTTTAACGTCGTCTAAAAACGACAACCTTTTAAGAGAAACGCTACTTAGTTTTATTACCGATAGCGAAAGTAAACTTGATAAAAACGAATTTTTTGCTTTATCTATCAACACTCACGAAAATGCTTTAGAAGTTATTGATAACGACTTGACTAAATACTGTAACGATTACGGCTTATACTTTGAAGATTTGTTTTCTTCATATCGCAATTTATTTGAAGAAGAAAGTTTTATAATTTATATTGACAAATTAATTGAAATTAGCGTTTTATTAAAAAATGCAAAGAGCGTTTTCGACGTTATAAACGATATTACTTTGCCAAAATCTCCTTCAAAACCACGAAACAAATACGTCGACTTTTTCGACACGTTTAAAAACGTTCATTTAAAATGTTTTTCAAAATTTATAGAAGATATAAAAGAAGTTTTAAGTTGCGATAAAGAAACTATATCTTTACAAGCGTCTACTAATTTAAATTACATTAAAACGCTTCAGTCACTTGTTTTAGAGTGCTTAGACTACTACGATAAATTAAAAAAAGACGAAAATAGTTACGACTTTTCGGATATAGAAAAATTTGCTTACACCCTTTTATTAGACCAAGAAGTTTTAACTTCGGTTAAAGGCGAATACGATTTTATTTTTATTGACGAATATCAAGACGTAAACGGTATACAAGAAAATATTATTAACCTTTTAGCGCAAGACAACGAATTTATGGTTGGCGACAGTAAGCAAAGTATTTACGCTTTTAGGGGTTGTAATCCTAATTATTTTATATCAAAATATAGCGCTTACGAACAAACGGACGATAATTTAAAAAACGCTATTAGTTTAGACAATAATTTTAGAAGTTCAAGAAAGGTAATAGATAGCGTAAACAACGTATTTAGTAGAGTTTTTACTAAAAATTTCGGTGGTTTCGACTATAAGAATAAACCTATGATTTTTAATGAAAAATACCAAGATTACGAAGGCGATTGCACCCTTTACTTATACGGCAAAAACAGAGCGAAGGAAGAAATTGAAAATAACCAAAGTGAAGTTTACTCTGTAATTAAAGATTTTAACAGTCAAAAAGACAAAAAGTATTCTTCACAAGTATTGCTTATTGCGTCGCTTATTCGTAAAGCAATAGGAACTAAATACTACGATATAAAAGAAAAAGACGAAAGTAAGCGTTTTAAAAGTATTGATTATAAAGATATTTGTATTTTGTTTAGAAATTTAAACGAAACTAATATTAAAATAATTCAAGACTTAAACTCTTTAGGCGTACCCGTTACTGCCGAGGCTAAAATTAAGTTAAATACCTACCCGGAAATTCAAGCAATAATTCAACTTATTAAGGGAATAAATTGTTTAAACGACGACGTTGCTATATCAACTATTATGTCTACAATTTACACCTTTACTTTCGACGAACTTGCTACGATTAGAAAAAGTGAAGGCTTTATCTCAAGTTTTTACGACGCTGTCGTTTCGTTTAGTCAAAAAGACGGTGTTTTAAATAATAAAGTTAAATCCTTTTTAGAAAACTTTAATAAAATTAGGCTATTAGCAGAATATCAAAAAGCCGACGATATTTTATTTAAAATTTTAGACGAAAGTGGATTTGAAACACGCCTTTTAACTTCACCGTTCGGCGAATTTAAGTTAAAAAGAATAAAACGATTAATTAACGAATCTTGTAAATCTAAAAAACTTACTATTAAAGAGTTCGGCGTATATTTAGACGACGCTATCGACGACGTATCAACGAGTGAAACTTCTGGCGATAATGCTTGTAAGGTTATGACTATACACGCGTCGAAAGGTCTTGAATTCCCGTACGTTATTTTAGCAAGTACGAGTAGCAAATTTAATTTTGCCGATATTGAAAAAGTTAGAATAATTAAAAATGAAAAGTACGGAATCACTATAAAGCACCACGATAAAGAAAGTATGTCGATAAAAGAAACTCCGTTAACATTTTTAGCAAAAAAACAGTCTTACTTGGACGCAACTTTAGAAGAAGCAAGGGTTTTATACGTTGCTATGACGAGGGCTATGTTTAAACTTGACGTTTTAGCAAAAGAAAATACTTTAAATACCAACTTACCTTTCTTTGTTAAACACCCGTCGTCTTTTAGCGAATTTTTCAAAGAAAGCGATATGGATATTAACTTGTGCGACACCATTACAAGCGTTGAATATGACGAGCATACTTTAGTTGCAGGCACTTTTTTAAAGGAAAATTCTATTAAGACGTTAATTGATAACTTTTATTACGAATATCCTTATAATGATGTAACTAAAATGCCCGTTAAAGTGTCGGTATCGGAAGTTTCTAAAGTAGATGACGAATATTTTGAAACGACTAACCTATTTGGAACGACTAACAAAGAAAAAGGTACAGCATATCATAAAATATTACAACTTATTGACTTTTACGCGCCTTCTATTGAAGAGCAAATTAATAGTTTAGAAAGCCGTGGATTAATAACTGCTTACGAACTATCTTTAATTGAAATTGATAAAATTAAAAGTATTTTAAAAATGGATATTTTTAATAAAATTAAAGATTATAAGTTATATAAAGAAGAAAAATTTACCTTTTTTATAAGTCCTAACGAATTAGGCTACAACTTGAAAAACGATATTAACGATAAAGTTTTAATTCAAGGTATTATCGACTTAATGGCTATAAAAAACGATAAATGTATTTTAATAGACTATAAATTATCTTCTTTAAAAAACGACGACGATTTAATTAAAACTTATAAAACTCAACTTACGCTATACAAAAACGCTATTGAAGACTGTTTGAATTTAAAAGTCGAAAACGTTTACTTAGTTAATATTTTACAAGAAAAATTAGTTGAAATTAAATAAAACACAATTAAAAACGCACTCTTTTAATTTAAGAGTGCGTTATTTTTTATACGTCCTTTCGTTTGGCGTTTACCATTTTATCGATAAATCTAATTAAAGTTTTATATTCTTCTTTAGTTAAATCTTTTACGCTTATGGGATACGAAGAAGATTTAGTTGGACTTATAAAAATATAATCTTTAATTTTTTTAACTAAAATAAATTCGCTATAAAAATGAGTTGCCGTGCCTTTAATTTGGCCGTCCTTAACCGATTTTGCTTTTATAGTTTTCTCATAAAAATCATAATAGTTAACTACGCCTAACTTGTCTGCCTTTTTAATTTGGTCGAATAAAACTATAAACATTGCTACGCAAGATATTAAAACAACTGCTAAACAAATTATTATTATAACGTCAATTTTCATTTTTAAAGATAAAGTCGCCACTACGTAAGCAATTATAGAAATAACGTCAATTATTAATAGTATTAACCAAAGTATTCTTGTTTTAGATTGTAAAAGTTTTTGACACTCGCCGTTAACGTTGCCATAGCAAGTAAATAAAGCGTCGTTTGAATTATTATTTACTTGTTTTGAAGTTTTTTTACTCATATTTACTCCGTAAATAATTTGATTTCTTCTTCCGTTAAAAGCCTACTTTCGCCCTCACGTAAATTATTATCAAGTTTAATTCCTGCAAAAGATATTCTTTTTAAATAAGTAATTTTATTATTTTTAGCGCCGAAGATACGCTTAATTTCGTGATATTTGCCTTCGGTTAAAGTAATTTCACCCGAATTTTTAGTTAGCATTTTTATTTTGCAAGGTTTAGTCGTATAACCGTCTTTAAGCGTAACACCATCTTCAATTTCACTTACCGTTTTAGGCAAAACTTCTTCAATTGTTTCAAAATAATAGACTTTTTCAGCGTGATGCTTTGGCGATAACCTTTTATGAGAAGAAACGCCGTCGTTAGTTAAAATAACAAGTCCTACCGTATCTTTATCTAATCTACCACACGGAAAAATCCCCTTTATCCTATATTTTAAAGGTAGTATATCAATAACCGTCGTGGCGTTTTTTTCGTCTGTTGAACTAACTACACCATTAGGCTTATTTAACATTATATAAATATACTTATTAAAAGTTACGACTTCGCCGTCTAAACAAACCGTATCAACTTTATCGTCAATTTTTTGCGACGGCGACTTTACAAGTTGTCCGTTTACCGTTACACGTTTTTGTTTAACTGCCTTGCTAAACTCACTTCTTGATAAAATTTGACAACTTGAAAATAGACTATCTATTCTTTTTAACATCAAATTTCCTTCCTATCAACGAAAGCCCTACTTAAAGTAACTTCATCAGTGTATTCAATATCGCTACCGATAGGAATTCCGTGCGCAAGCCTTGTAACTTTTACGCCAAAAGGTTTTAATTTTGAAGATACGTACATTGCTGTAATTTCACCGTCGTAATCGGGATTTGTCGCAATAATTACTTCGCTTGGCTTTTGCTCTTTTACCCTTTCAATTAAACTGTCGATAGTAATATCTTTAATACCAACGTTTTCGGTAGGTTTTAACGTGCCGTGAAGTACGTGATAAACGCCTTCAAATTCGTGTATTCTTTCCATAGCAAGCACGTCCTTAGGCTCTTTAACTACGCAAATAACCTTAGGGCTACGTTTAGTACAAATTTCGCAAACTTCTTTATCGGTATAGTTTCCACAAATTTTACAAAAATGAACTTTAGTCTTACAATCTAATAAACTTTGACTAAACGCTTGCACTTCTTCAAGCGACATATTTATTATTTCGTAAGTAAAGCGTTGCGCAGTTTTACCACCTACGCCAGATAGTTTAGAAAAATTATTAATGAGTTTTCCTATAGGCTCAATATAAGTTTTCATTTATTAAAACATACCCCCTGCCGAGCCTAAAGGTCCCATCTTTTCTTTGTATAATTTATCTGCTTTTTCATAAGCGTCGTTCATTGCTACTACGATTAAATCTTCAAGCATTTCAATATCGTCAACGTCTACGTAATCAGGATTGATACTTATTGATTGCAATACTTTTTTACCGTTCATAATAACGGTAACTGCTCCGTCTGTTGCTTTGCCTTCAATTTCTGCCTCGTCAAGTTCTTGTTGAGCCTTTTGCATTTGTTCTTGCATTTTTTGCGCTTGCTTCATAAGTTGTTGCATTTGGCCACCACCGCCAAATCCACCGAAGCCACCACCAAATCTTGCCATAATAATCTCCTTTATTTTATAATCGTTTTATCTTTACCAAAAAATTCGGTTACAACTTGCTTGTTGTCTTTTTTAGTTATTAATTCTACTTCACTTTGGCTTTTTATTACTAATCTGTAATTACCAAATTCACTAATAATATTTTGCAATATTTCTCTATTTTCGTTATCTTCTAAAAGTGCCCTTTCGCTATCGCCGTTTACAGCAACGACTAAATCGCTACCTATAAGCGTAGCCGTCATTTCTTGACACGCTACCCATAACATTATTTTGTTTTTTACTTGACGCAATTTTCTAACTACTACGCCCCAAATTTTACGACCGTCGACGCTGTTTACTACGGCGTTTTGAGTAGGTTGTTTATCTTCTTCAACGGGCTTTTCATAAACGGTTGGCTCTACACTAACTTGCTTTTCTTCAATTATAGGTTGACTTTCAACGTTTATTTGTTCTTCCGTTTGAGTA
The DNA here is from genome assembly GCA_045659885.1 of Christensenellaceae bacterium. Classification (GTDB taxonomy): domain Bacteria; phylum Bacillota; class Clostridia; order Christensenellales; family Borkfalkiaceae; genus HGM11412. Next base: position 9,439 of record JAZRCS010000089.1, on the reverse strand, counting down.
GGCGCATCTTCCCTTTTAGTTTCTACCTTAGTTATTGTTATTTGACCACTTGCAAAATTTTCAATTTGTTTTTCAAGTTTAGATAATCTTGCTAAAAGAGCGTCGATATTGTAATCAACTTGTGGCATTGAAACTTTAATTAACGCAGTTTCAAATACGGCGCGTGGTTTTGACGCGTATTTTAAATTAGCGTCTTGCTCGCTTAAAATTTCAAGCGCCCTTAAAATTCTATGTTCGTCTACTAATTTTGCAGTTTCTTGTAAACTTTCAAATTTTTGAGTTGGAATTGCAAGTATCTCTTTAGCGTTTTTACAACTTTTACAAATTGCTAAATCCCTAATATAAGATATTAAATCTTTAGAAATCATTGCAATACTTTTGCCTAAACTAATAAGTTCGTCTAATATTGATAAAACTTTACCTATATCGTTTTTAAAAATACTTTGCACAAGTGAGTTGGTAATATTTACGTCGCTTGCGCCTAAACAAGTTAAAACGTCTTCGTAAGTAATTTTGCCTTCGCCTACCGATAAACATAAATCAGCAACCGATAACGCGTCCCTTACACAGCCTTCGCCTGCACGGGCAATCGCCATAACGGCTTCTTCGGTATATTGTTTACCTATTTCGTCGTAAATAAAAGAAATTAGTTTAGCAATTTCTTTATCGGCAATAAGCCTAAAATCAAAACGCATACACCTTGAAAGTATCGTTGCAGGTAATTTTTGTGGTTCTGTCGTTGCTAAAATAAATATCGCGTGCTTAGGTGGTTCTTCAAGCGTTTTTAATAAAGCGTTGAAGGCTTCCGTCGTAAGCATATGAACTTCGTCGATTATATAAACTTTGTACTTTACGTTTACAGGAGCATATTGAACGTTATCCCTAATTTCCCTAACGTTTTCAACTTTATTGTTTGACGCAGCGTCAATTTCAACGATATCGATATTAGATACGTCTTGCAAACTTTGACACGCTTTACATTTTCCACAAGGTGAACCGTTTTGATTATTTTCACAATTTACTGCTTTTGCAAATATTTTTGCAATTGAAGTTTTACCCGTTCCCCTTACGCCACAAAATAAATAAGCGTGACCGACGTTTTTAGTTTTTATTTGATTTATTAAGGTTTTAATAATGTGTTCTTGACCTATTACTTTATCAAAAGTAGTTGGCCTAAAACGCCTATATAGTGCTAAATACGACATTTTTACACCTCAAAATTTTTAAAAATTTTACTTTTTGCTCTTACTAAAGCGTTGTCAACTGCCTTTACTTCAACGCCTAAATTTTTTGCTATTTCAGTATAATTTAACCCTTCTAAATAAAGTTTTAAAATTTCTTTTTCCCTTTTAGATAGGTCCTTATATATTTTTGACAAAATTTCGTTATCACTTTCTTTATCAATGATTAATTCTTCTGGAGTAGTAACTAAATGGCTAAAACCTTCAACGCTTTCAATAGATATTCCACTTTTTTTAACGGTATTATTGTCGTTATATTTTTTTATTGCCGTTAAAATAGACGTTTTTATACATAACGACGCGTAAGTTTTAAAAGATGCAACGTCTTCTTTATAAGTTTGAACGGCGTTAAACAAGCCCTTCATGCCTTCTTGCGTTATATCTTCAATTTCACTACCTATCCAAAAGAATTTACGACAATGAAATTTTACAAGCGATTTGTAACGGTTGTAAAGCTCGGTAAATGCGCCTTGATTACCATTTTTATACAGTTTTACTAATTCTTCATCTGTCAAATTTTTCATTTTACTCTTTGTCTTACACCTTCAAATACGGCAACGCCTAACGCTACCGACGCGTTTAACGAGTTTACCTTTCCAAACATAGGAATAGTCATAATAACGTCACACTTTTCTTTAGTTAAACGATTTATGCCCGTATCTTCGCCACCAACTACAATGCAAAGCCTACCCTTTAAATTAGTTTTATAGATATCTTCGCCACCAAGTTCAAGACCGTAAGTCCAAATATTACGTTTTTTGATAACGTCGATTGCTTGATTTAAGTTAGTAACCCTTGAAATTTTTATATGATTTGCGCTACCTTCCGAAATGCGCATAACCGTTTCGTTTACTTGCGCACTTCTTCTTTTACCGATAATTATTCCGTCAACCCCTGCACACTCACATACACGAATTATGCTACCTAAATTGTGTGGGTCTTCAATTCCGTCTAATAAAACTAAAAAAGCGTCTTCTTTTTCTTCTAAACCATTAATTAAATCGTTAAAATCGGTGTAATTATAGTCGGAAACGTAAGCAATAAAACCTTGATGACGCTTAGTTTCACTTTCTTTATCCAAAATACCTTTTTCAACGAATTGATATTTGTAGTTTTTTAAAGTGCTATCTTTTGCTATTAATTTTACAAGTTCGTCTTTAATGCCGTTTTGAATTAAAATCTTATCAATAGTTTTTTCGGTTTTTATAAGTTCGTATACGGCGTTTCTTCCTTCTATTTTCATATTAATTCCTTTATTTTTCTTCAATACTTTCTTCAATTGCAACGTTTAACAAAAACTCTAATCTATCGTTTTCGCCTAAAAGATATAAGTAACCTATAAGCGCTTCAAAACCCGTAGACTTATTATATTCTGCTACCGTTGCGTGTTTTGCGCGTGTTCCCTTTTTGACGTTGCGACCCCTTTTATAAACGGCAAGTTCTTCTTCACTTAAAAGTGGCAATAATTTATCTACAGCCTTTGCTTGACTTGACGCGCAAACGATATCGGCAGTTTTTTTATTTAACTCAAAACCCTTATCGTCTTTTATAAAAACAAAACGCTTTCTAACAAACAAAGAATAAACTGCGTCGCCTATAAATGCTAAGGTTAGCGAACTAATTTTATTTACGCTTAATTTATCTAATTTATCGCTTAATTTAAACATACATAGTTATTATAACATATATAGCGCTAATTTTCAAGTTTTTTAATAACAATTATTACGTCTATATTTTAGGTTAAATTTGACTTTAAATTAATAAAAACAAGGGTCGAAAGCCCTTGTTTAATTTGTTTTATTTAAATTTGAAAAATACCTAAAAACCCCACTATAGACGCGTTTTGCTAAATCTTTTCTATACTTTTCCGTTTGTAATAATCGTTCGTCTTTTTCGTTAGACAAAAAGCCACACTCGACGATAACTCCATTCGTATTTATTCCGTTTAAAACGTAATAATCCCCACATAACGCGTCGTACATACGCTCTTGTTCTTTTAATAAATTCGTTTCAAGTTGTATCGCATTTGCTAACTTTTTGCTTTCTTCACTATCCTTTTTATAAAAGACTTGCACACCGTTTCTTGATGAAGAAGAAAACTTATTTATATGTATCGAAATAAAAAGTTCGGCGTTTGATTGATTAGTAATTTCCACCCTTTTTTCTAAATCACGAACCTTAAATCCTGGACTTTCGTCGCCGTATAAACCGTAGTCGCCGTTCCTTGTCAATACTACTTTAAAGCCACCGTCGACAAATAGACCTTCAAGTTCCTTAACTATTAAAAGATTTAACTCACTTTCTTTTACGCCCGTAATAATGCCTTCGCTACCACCGTCAATACCACCGTGTCCTGCGTCTAAAACGACTGTAATTTTTTCAAAATCGGCAACCTTTTTTTCCGTACCAACCGAATAAATCAAGCTTACTAAAAACATTCCCAACACTGCAAGCACGACTGCAATCTTTCTTTTTATACGCATTTTCATAATTTAATATATTTAATTGCAAAGCAAAATATATCAAGTTGTTGACAAATTAACAAATATTATTTATAATAAAATAATATTAAGTTAAAATTTGGTCTTGACTTAAATTTACTAAGGAGTTTGATATGGGTATTCCTGAAATTTTTGCTTGTAACGTTTTTAATGAAGACGTTATGAAAAAAACTTTATCACCAGAAATTTTAAAAAAATTATTAAAAACCGTTGACGAAGGCGCTGAACTTGATATTACAGTTGCGCAAGAAGTTGCTAACGCCATGAAAAACTGGGCAATTGAAAAGGGCGCAACGCACTATACTCACTGGTTCCAACCTATGACGGGTATTACTGCCGAAAAACACGATAGTTTTATCTCGTCTAAAAACGGTAAAATTATTATGGAATTTAGTGGTAAGGAATTAATTAAAGGTGAATCAGACGCATCGTCTTTTCCTAACGGTGGTATAAGGGCTACCTTCGAAGCAAGGGGCTATACTGCTTGGGACCCTACGTCTTACGCTTTTATTAAAGATAAAACGTTATGTATCCCTACGGCGTTTTTCTCGTATAGTGGTGAAGCACTTGATAAAAAAACTCCACTTCTTCGTTCGTTAGATTATCTTAATAAGCAAGCCGTAAAAGTATTAAACTTGCTTGGCAATAAAGACGTTAAGTCAATAAAAGTTAACGTTGGCGCAGAACAAGAATACTTCTTAATTGATAAAGAAATGGCTAATAAAAGAAAGGACCTTTTATATACGGGTAGAACGCTATTCGGCGCAAAACCACCTAAGGGACAAGAACTTGAAGACCATTATTACGGCACAATAAAGCCAAAAGTTAAAGCCTTTATGGAAGACCTTAACCAAGCGTTATGGCAACTTGGTATTTTAGCAAAAACCGAACACAACGAAGTTGCACCGTCTCAACACGAACTTGCACCTATCTACTCTACCGTAAATATCGCAACGGATAATAACCAACTTACTATGGAATTACTTAAAAAGGTTGCAGATAAACACGGACTTATTTGTTTACTTCACGAAAAGCCTTTTGCAGGCGTAAACGGTAGTGGTAAACATAACAACTGGTCAATTTCTACCGATACAGGCGTAAATTTATTCTCTCCTGGTGAAACTCCGGGCGAAAATTTACAATTCTTAGTATTTTTAATGGCAGTTATAAAAGCCGTTTATAAGTATCAAGAATTATATAGATTATCGGTTGCAAGCGCTGGTAACGACCATCGTCTTGGCGCAAACGAAGCACCACCGTCAATTCTTTCAATATTCGTTGGTGACGATTTAATTTCGGCACTTGACGCTATTATAAAAAATGAAGACGTTTATCACGTTCATAAAACGGTTATGGAATTAGGTGCTAAAATTTTACCTAAACTTCCTAAAGATACGACTGATAGAAATAGAACTTCTCCACTTGCATTTACGGGTAATAAATTTGAATTTAGAATGGTTGGCTCAAACGATTCTATTGCAGACTGTAACGTCGTTTTAAACACTACGGTTGCAGAAGTTTTAAGCGAATTTGCCGTTTTATTAGAAAATTCTTCTAATATTCCTAATACGGTATATAAAATCGTTTCAACTACTTTAAAAGAAAACGGTGCAATTTTATTTAACGGTAACAGTTATTCTAAAGAGTGGGTTGAAGAAGCCGAAAAACGTGGTCTTGCTAATTTAAGAACTACCCCTGAAGCGTGCGACGCTTACACTTTAGACAAAAACGTTGCATTGTTTGAAAAGTCGGGCGTTATTACTTTAAGCGAATTAAAAGCAAGACAACACATCATGTTTGAAAATTATTCACGCATAATTAACGTTGAAGGTCTTACGATGGCTGAAATGGCTAAAAAAGATATTTACCCTGCAGTTAATAAGTATATTTCTAAACTTATTCATACTGCTGAAAGAAAAGAAAGGGTTGGCGCTGACAGTCAAATTGACTTGGCAGTTGCTAAAAAATTATCTACTTTAAACGTAAATATTTACAAAAAAGCAGAAAAATTAACTTCGCTTTTAGAAAAAGCCGTGAAAATTACCGACGCTAAAGCACTTGCCTTCTATTATAAGGACAAAATTATTCCTTGTATGAAATCATTAAGGGCGTTTGCCGACCAAGCCGAACTTTACACGCCTGAAACGTTATGGCCTTTCCCAACGTACGGTCAATTATTATTTAGCGTTAGATAATAAGTTTATTATCTACACACTACCCTAAAATTTATATTTTATAACACACTACTTAAGGAGAAACTATGAGAGTTTATAATTTTTCAGCAGGCCCATCTACAATGCCTCTTGAAGTTTTAAAAGAAGTTCAAAAGGACTTTTTAGATTTTAATAATACGGGCATGAGCATTACCGAAATGTCGCACAGGTCTAAACCTTTTATGGAAGTTAACGACACGGCTAACGCTTTACTTCGTGAACTTTTAAATATTAGTGATGATTACGCCGTTTTATTCGTTCAAGGTGGCGCATCGCAACAATTTGCCGCCGTTCCACTTAACTTAATGACTAATGGCGTTGCCGACTATATCGTTACGGGTAACTTTGCAGGTAAAGCACAGCAAGAGGGCGCAAAATATGGTACTGCTAATATCGTAGCGTCTTCAAAAGATAAAAACTTTACTTATATACCTGACGTTGATAAAATTAAATTTACTGACGGTGCCGACTACGTTCACATTACTTCAAACAACACTATTTTTGGTACTAAATATACTAAATTACCAAAAACTAACGCACCTATCGTTGCAGATATGTCGTCTTCAATTTTAAGTGAACAAATTAACGTAAACGACTACGGCCTTATTTACGCCGGTGCTCAAAAGAATATTGCTCCAAGTGGCGTAACGATTGTAATTGTTCGTAAAGATTTACTTGGCAAAGAAAAAAGTTTTTGTCCAACTATGCTATCTTATGCCGTTCAAGCAAAGAACGACAGTTTATACAATACTCCACCTTGCTTTTCTATTTACGTTGCTATGCTTGTATTTAAACACCTTAAAAATTTAGGTGGCGTAAAAGCAATTCAAGAAATTAACGAATATAAAGCAAAATTATTATATGACTTTATTGACAATTCTTCGTTATTTACTAACAACGTAAACAAGGCTGACCGTTCGCTTATGAACGTGCCTTTCGTTACTCCAAGCGCTGAACTTGACGCAAAATTTATTAAAGAAGCAACTGAAAACGGTCTTGCATCACTTAAAGGACATAAACTCGTTGGTGGTATGAGAGCAAGCATTTATAACGCTATGCCGATTGAAGGCGTAAAAGCGCTTATAGAATTTATGAAAAAATTTGAACTTGAAAATAAATAAAGGTACTATTATGAAAAAGATTTTAACACTTAACCCGATAAGCCCACTTGTAAATAAAGTTTTAAAAAACGATTACGCAGTTTCTAACGACGCTGAAAACCCTGTAGGTATTTTAGTTAGAAGTTTTGAAATGAAAGATTACGCTTTGCCAAGTAGCGTACTTGCCGTTGCAAGAGCAGGCGCAGGCGTAAACAATATTCCTTACGAAGAATATGCAAAACAAGGCGTAGTAGTATTTAATACTCCTGGTGCTAACGCTAACGCCGTTAGTGAACTTGTAATTGCATCTTTATTACTTGGTTCAAGAAAAATCGTACCTGCTATTGAGTGGGTAAAAACTTTAAAAGGTCAAGAAAATTTATCTAAATTAGTTGAAAAAGGTAAAAAAGAATTCGTTGGTAGAGAGTTGCTTGGCAAAAAACTTGGCGTTATCGGTCTTGGCGCTATCGGTGCAAGAGTTGCTAATTTAGCAATAGGTTTAAATATGGAAGTTTTAGGTTACGACCCTTACCTTTCAGTAAATAACGCACTTCACTTATCTAGACACGTTGAAATTGCGCAAGAAATTGATGAAATTTTTAAAACTTGTGATTACGTTACTTTACACGTCCCTTTGACTGACAAAAACAAATATATGATTAACGAAAAAGTTATTTCTACAATGAAAGACGACGCTGTAATTATAAATTTAGCAAGGGGAGAACTTTGTGATACTAACGCTATTTTAGAAGGTATTAATAGTGGTAAAATTTCAAGATATATTACCGACTTCCCAAGCGACGATATTATCGGTAAAGAAAACGTTATTTGTATTCCTCACCTTGGCGCGTCTACACCAGAGGCTGAAGATAACTGCGCTGTAATGGCGTCTAAACAACTTAAAGACTTTATTGAAAACGGCAATATCGTTAATAGCGTAAACTACCCAACTTGTCAAGCCGTTAGAAGTACTGAAATAAGAATTGCAATATGCCACTTAAATCAAAAGAATATGATAGCGCAATTTACAAGTATTTTTGGCGACAGACATATTAATATTGATAACTTTACAAACACTTCAAAAGGCGAATTTGCTTATTCGATAATGGACGTTCCTACTGTTGACGACGAAATTATTAATAAACTTAACTCTATTGAAGGCGTTATCAAAGTAAGAGTTATTAGATAATAGATGAAATAAAATTTAAAAGCCACGGTTGACCGTGGCTTTTAATATTATTCTTCGTAATCGTTAAAATAATCTTTATCAAAAAATTGCGATAAAGTAATTCCTGCGCCTTGACAAAATGCTTTAATCGTAGACACCTTCGAGCACTTAGTTCTACCCTTTATTAAATCATAAATTGCAGACGGTGATTTTCCACCGTTTAACGACGCTTCGCAAACGTTTATGCCCTTTTCTTTACATATTTCATTAATTCTTTTTATTATTGCATCATTTATATTCATATAACCACCATTCTCGGAGTTCCATATAGGAATTCCACGATAGTATTATATGAATTTTTAAGTTTTTTATCTCGTGGAGTTCCACGATATTGACATTATGCTGTTTTAGTGTTATAATTATTGTGGAGTTCCACGATTATACATTATGAAAGCGTGTTTTATCGGTCATAGAAAAATAGTTAAAAACGATGCCCTTTTGTTTTCACTTAAAGAAACTATTATACACCTTATTAATAATGGCGTTAATACCTTTCTGTTTGGTAGCAAAAGTGAATTTAACGACTTATCATGGGAAATTGTAACTTTGATAAAAAAAGAACATCCCAACTTAAAACGTATTTACGTTAGAAGTTGTAATGAGTATATTAATGATTTTTATGAAGAATATTTGCTTTTGGATTATGAAGAAACTTATTTCCCACCTAAATTAAAAAATGCAGGTAAATATTCTTACGTTGAAAGAAATTATAATATGATTGATAGTTCACAATATTGCGTATTTTATTTTAACGAAAACTATACAGTAATACAAAATAATTCAAAAAATGATTTTATAATAAAACCTACTTGTAAAAGTGGAACTAAAACAGCATATGAATATGCAGTTTCCAAAAAAAAAGAATATAATTAACGTATGCAAACAATAAGAAAACGACTAACACAAGTTAGTCGTTTTTTTGTTTTAATATTATTTGCGCACGTTTAGTATTGCATCGGCTTTAAGGTAATTTTCGTAGCACTTAGAATAATCTTTTCCACTTGGAGTGAAAGTTTTTTTAAGTTTTATTAAACTTGAAACGCTTTCAACGTCTTTAAATAAGCCTATTCCAACGCCTGCTAAAATTGCTCCACCTAAACATGCAGTTTCGCTATTTTCAAGGGTTACAAGCGTTTTATTAGTTAAGTCGGCTTTC
>JAZRCS010000088.1:0-2774 GCA_045659885.1 Christensenellaceae bacterium | reverse complement strand
GGTCGCTCGCCGCGGACGGCAATCCTTTTGTCGCTTTGCGACATTTCCCTTATCAAGGGAATCTCCCCGTTTACGGAGTTTCGGTTGTATCTCTTACGGCGCGCCAACAAATACGGACTACCCTTTTGGGCAGTCCGTTTTGTTTTTGATTAGTAGTAAGAGATTTGAACTCGTTCGGCCGACATATGATGGGCTTACATTGATGGACTAAGGTCAGCCAAAGTGACCCTACAATAGTAGGGTGTGGCTGTATCTTTTCGGCGCGTATAAAAAAGCAAGTAGAGTTTTCTACTTGTATTTTTTATCGCCGTAAGTATCTCGCAACAAGCGCTCCAAAAAAAATTAAAAATACTCAAAAAATGTATGCAAATTTTAAATGTATGTGTTATAATTAAATTATTATAAATTACAACTATTTTTTAGGGGTGTATATGAAAAGGAAATTATTAGGTGTTTTATTTTTAGTTTTCTTAACTGTATCATGTATGGCTTTGCTTATCGCTTGTGACGGTAATCAATGTCAACATACTTGGGTCGTTTCAAGACAACCAACCGTTAACGTTACAGGCGAAGCGTATTGTAGTGAATGTGGACAATCAGGATTTGAGTTTCCAGCGCTTAACGAGACTGATTATCAAGTGACGGGTACAAATCCAGATTATAAAATATATACGTATACAAAAGACGGTAAGACGTACGAATTTAGTCTTTCAAATTTTGAAGTTTCGCTTATTCGTTCAGACACTAATTCATATCGAATAACAGGATATAACGGCAATAGTTCTAATATAGTAATTCCCGAAACTATAAATTATGTTGATGGAGAATTGCCTGTAACAGAAATCAATGACGAAGTATTTAAAGATAGAATGAACATTACTTCGGTTACTTTACCTAACAGTTTAATTTGGATAGGTAACGGGGCGTTTAGTGGTTGTACTAATCTTTCAACCGTTAATTTTCCTTCGGAACTTTCATATATAGGTAACTATGCTTTTTATCAAACGGCACTTACGGAAGCAGTTATTCCAAGTTCTTTATATATGATGGGTGTAGGCGCTTTTGAAGAATGTAATTTAGTTAAATTAAGTATCCCGTTCGTTGGCTGTCAAGAAAGTCAAATAAATGCTAAACTTGGCGCTATTTTTGGCGACGTTAATTCAAACGATTGCGTTCCTACTTCGTTAAAAGAAGTAACTATCACTAATAGTGCAGATAATATTTATCAAGGGGCATTTGAAGACTGTACTAATATTGAAAAGATAATTATTAGTGGCGAAATAACTTATATTCATAATGATGTTTTTAAAAATTGTACCTCTTTAAAAGAAGTTGTTTTAAACCCTTACCTTACACAAATCGGTGCTAATGCATTTGATAGTTGTGTTAATTTAAAAGAAATAGTTATACCTGTTTCGGTAACGAATATATTACCTGGCGCATTTTATAATGCAGGTTTAGAAAAAGTGTACTATATGGGGACAAAGCAACAATGGAATAATATAGATATCGCAACTGCTGGTCAAGCACCTTTATTAGATGCCGAAAGATACTATTATGAAGAAACTAAGCCGTCTGTTGCCGATTATTTAAACAGTAACAAAAAATTAGATAAGTGGCATTATGAAAATGACGAAAAGGTAGTATGGACTTTCACGGAAACTAACGTTGTCGATAATAAATCTTACGTATATTCGCATAGCGAAGTAAATTTATCTAACGATTACTGGGCGATGTTGCAAGAGGCAAAATCTCAAGGTTTATTAGAAATGCTTTTTGATAACGACCAAGAACAAATTGAAATGTTACAAAGCAGTCCAAACAAAGAAACTTATGAAGGAAAGTTAGCAACTTACTATGCAAATTTGGCTATTGCTTTATCTTTAAACTTTGCAGATAGCAAAATTACGTTAGAACAACTTGGCGACACGGTACAAATCGAATATATTGAAATAGATAACGAAATTTATTATACTTCAACTAAAACTAAAGCCTTTACTTGCGACCTTGTGAATAACGTAATTTTTGAGGAAATGTCGACGGAATATTTCACAATAAAACATATTTACTCAATTGCAGATTAATAAAAAAAACCTATTAGGGATTTAAACCTATTAGGTTTTTTGTTAGTTAACACTTAATTTTATGCACTTTTGACAATGTTTTTACAATTAAAAATAGAAAGTTTAAATAATAATTAAAAGATATATTTAAATAAAATTTCTTACAAAAAAGGTATTTTATCGACAAAAATGATAAAAATTGTTGACCTATGAGTTTGAAAGTGCTATAATTACCCTATAAAAGTGAGACGACGTTATGAATAAAGTTAAAGATTTAAAACTTAATATTAACGCATTTGTATTAAAAACTGCTTTAGCAATTACGTCTATAGCGTTAACTTTAATACTTGTTTTATGCTTTAATCAAAACGGGCTTGTTTTAAGAAACGTTTTTTTACAAAACGAATCTGTTGGCACGCCTTCAAGTTTTATGCGTTTTAACGAAAAGGAAATTGAACGCATTGTATCGTCGTTCGCTACAAACTATATAATAACTAAATCGTTTATATTTAACGTTTTTAAATTTGTGATTTTTTCTTGTATGGTTGTTAACGCAGTCGTATATTTTGTAACCGAATTATTATTTAAAAGCCTTCAATATAAACACGTTGAATATAAAGTAGAAAGTCAATTTGTTGTTTATTCTTCAACAAACAACAATTTTGCAGTATTTAATAAATTAAACACAAAACTTACAATTTAATATTAGGT
>JAZRCS010000087.1:0-3884 GCA_045659885.1 Christensenellaceae bacterium | reverse complement strand
TCTTCAATTTTAGCGCAAATTACAAGTGTTTCACTATTATCGTTCTTAGCGTATTCTTTTAACTCTTTAACAAAGTTAATTTCGTCTTCGCTTTTACCGATATCGTCTTCACTAATATTAGCGCAGTAAATTACCGGTTTTGAAGTTATTAAAAATAAACCGTCAACGTACTTTTGCTCTTCTTCGGTAAAAGTAATACTTCTAATCGGCTTTTCATTTTCAAGCGTCGTTAAAATTTTCTTTAAAAGGTCACTTTCGGTTACGTACTTTTTGTCCCCCGTTTTTATCATTGATACGGCTTTATCATACCTTTTTTGCACGCTTTCTAAATCGGCTAAAATAAGCTCTAAATTAACTGTTTCAATGTCCCTAATTGCGTTTACGCTATCGTCAACGTGTACGATATTTTCGTCTTCAAAACACCTAACTACGTGAATTATAGCGTCAACTTCCCTTATGTGCGATAAAAACTTGTTACCAAGACCTTCGCCTTTAGACGCGCCCCTTACTAAACCTGCTATATCAACAAACTCAATACTTGCAGGGGTAATTTTTTTACTATTATATAATTTTGCTAACTTTTCAAGTCTTTCGTCTGGAACTGCAACCACCCCTACGTTTGGCTCTATCGTACAAAACGGAAAGTTTGCCGATTGCGCCCCTGCGTGAGTTATTGCATTAAATAAAGTAGATTTTCCTACGTTTGGTAACCCTACAACGCCAAGTTTCATATTTATACCCCGTTTAAAATAGTTTTTAACTAATTTATTATATATTATTTTTATTATTTATTCAAATCTTTTTATATACTTTTGCATTTTTATTGCGATAAAAATTAAATTATGCTAAAATATACTAAATTAAAAGTTAAGGATTTTATTATGAATTACAAAAAACATATTGCGTCAAAAATTAAAATAGACGGTTTTTCTGAAAAGCAAATTGAAGATTTTATTATCAATACGGTTGACAATAATTTTGGGGACTATTCTTTCCCTTGTTTTAAACTTTCTTCAATTTTAAGAAAGTCGCCTATTATGATTGCAAACGATTTAGCGTCGACTATTTTGCCCGACGAATATATTTCTAAAATTGAAAGTGTTAACGGTTACTTGAACTTTACTATTAATAGAAAAGATTTTGCAAGCGAAGTTTTAAATAATATTTTAACTAAACAAGAAAAATACGGCTCTTCAAATATCGGCAACGGTAAAAATATCGTTATCGACTATTCTTCTATAAATATTGCTAAACCTTTCCATATAGGTCATTTATCTACTACCGTTATAGGTGGCGCTTTATATAGAATTTACAAATTTTTAGGCTACAACGTTATAGGCGTTAACCACCTTGGCGATTACGGTACTCAATTTGGTAAATTAATTTACGCTTACAAAAACTGGGGCGATAAAGAAACTGTTGAAAAAGGTGGTATTAAAGAACTTACCCGTTTATACGTTTTATATCACGAAGAGGCTGAAAAAAACCCTGCTATCGACGACAAGGCAAGGGAATACTTTAAATTGATTGAACAAGGCGATAATGAGTGTGTGGCTTTATTTAAGTGGTTTAAAGAATTGACTTTAAAAGACGTTGTTAAAATTTACGAAAAATTAGACGTTACCTTTGATAGTTACAACGGCGAAAGTTTTTACAACGATAAAATGGACGTTGTTGTTGACGAACTTAAAGAAAAAGGCTTACTTGTTGAAAGCGACGGAGCCAAAATCGTCGACCTTTCTTCATACGATATGCCACCTTGTTTAATACTTCGTTCAGACGGCGCGTCTTTATACGCAACGCGTGATTTGGCTGCAGCATATTATAGAAATAAAACTTACGACTTTACAAAATGTTTATACGTAGTTGCTTATCAACAAAACTTACACTTTAAGCAAGTATTTAAAGTTTTAGACCTTTTAGGCAAACCTTGGGCAAAAGATATGGAACACGTTGCTTTTGGTATGGTTTCGCTTGAAGACGGTACTATGAGTACGAGAAAGGGTAAAGTAATTTTACTTGAAGACGTTATTAATAAGTGCGTTGAAAAGGCTTACTCTATTATTGATGAAAAAAATCCTACGCTTGAGAATAAACAATCGGTTGCCGAGGCAGTAGGTACGGGCGCAGTTATATTCGGCGCACTTATAAACAGTAGAATTAAAGACATTGTCTTTTCATACGATAAGGTTTTAAACTTTGAAGGCGAAACTGCCCCTTACGTTCAATACACTTACGCAAGGTGCGTTAGTCTTTTACAAAAGGCAGACAATAAAATAGGCGAGCATAAAATCGATAACCTTTTAAAACAAGAATACGACCTTATTTCAATGCTTTCTAAATTTGAAGAAGTTGTGCTTTCTTCAAGTGAAAAAAACGAGCCAAGTTTGGTTACGAGATATGTTGTTGACGTAGCGTCGCTCTTTAACAAGTTCTATTTTGACTGCAAAATTTTAGGCGAAGAAGAAAACGTTAAAAACTTCCGTTTAGCGCTTACTAAAGCAACTATGACGGTTATTAAAAACTCACTTTCATTGCTTGGTATAAAAACTCCACAAAAAATGTAAAAGGACATTATGAAAAAACTTATCATTTTTGATTTAGACGGTACTTTACTTTACACTCTTGACGATATTAAAGAAAGTTTAAATATAGTTTTAAAAAATAACGGCTACCCTACTTTAAGTAGCGAACAAGTTTTACAAAACGTTGGTTACGGCGCAAAAGAATTAGTACGCCGTTCACTTAATAATCCAAGTGAAGAAGTTTTGCAAAAAGTGTTCGACGAATACGTTCCATTACAAGAAAAAAGTCAAAACGAATTTACTAAACTTTACGACGGTCTTGATAGTGTTTTAATCTCTTTAAAAAAGCAAGGCTATAAATTAGCAATAGTTTCAAATAAGCCAGATAGCGTTACTCAAATAGTTTACGACCAACTTTTAAAGCAATACGGTTTTGATTTTGTTACTGGCAATAGACCGGGCGTATTTAACCCTAAACCCGATAAAACTTGCGTTGAATATTGCCTTAACGCTTTAAAAATTGATAAAAAAGACGCTCTTTACGTTGGCGATAGCGAAGTTGACGTTAAAACTTTTATAAACTCAAACGTTGACGGTATCGGCGTAACTTGGGGATATAGACCTAAACAATTATTAGTAGACGCTGGTTGCACTCATTTTGCGTCTAATCCTAAAGAATTATTAGAAAAAATCAATAGTTTTAATTAAGGTGATTTATGAAAAAATTTTTTGGCGAATTTAAAAAATTTATTACAAGGGGTAACGTTGTTGACCTTGCCGTCGGCGTTATTATTGGTAGCGCTTTTACTGCAATAGTAACTGCTTTAACTAACAACGTTTTTAAACCACTTATTAATTTTATAATTTTTAAACTTTTAGGTAGCGAGAATTTAAGCGACGTTTATTTAATATTAGTTCCTGCTCTCGACTCTAACGGTTTGCCTGATTTAACACAATCAATATATATAGACTGGGGCGCGTTTATTAACGCTATATTAAACTTCTTTATTATTGCTTTCGTATTGTTTATTATCGTTAGATTTTTTAATAAATTTAATGAAAGAGTAAACGATTTAAAAAGCGAAATGCAAGCATTTTCAAAATTAGACTATATTTCGTTAAGAAAACAAGGCTATTCAAGAAAGCAAATTAAAAAAATAAAGCAAGAAAAAGAGTTACAAGCAAAGAAATTGGCTGAAGAAGAACAAAAACGTAAAGAAGAAGAGGCTATAAAGAACGCTCCACCTACTACTGAACAATTATTAACTGAAATTTTAAAAACTTTAAAGGACAAAAAATGCGATTAATAGTTTTTAAAGGTAGCGAATATATAGGCGTTTTTGAAAAGGGGCAATACTG
>JAZRCS010000086.1:0-2196 GCA_045659885.1 Christensenellaceae bacterium | reverse complement strand
TTCAATACTTCTATCTCTATACGGACTGTTTACGCCTGGTTCGGTAAGCGTACCCCTTGTGTTTTTAATTTCTTCACCTGAAAGGTCGTCAACGTACGCCTTGCCGTCTTTAATTAATTTTACGGCTAAAGAATAGATAACATTGAAATAGTCTGACGCGTAGTGCATTTCAAACCATTTAAAACCGAGCCATTCGATATCTTTTTTAATAGCGTCGACAAACTCAGTTTTTTCTTTAGACGGATTTGTGTCGTCAAAGAATAAATTACATACGCCGTCGTATTTTTTAGCAATACCAAAATTAAGACATAAACTTTTAGCGTGTCCTATATGCAAATAACCGTTTGGTTCGGGTGGGAATCTTGTGTGAACGGAATTTACAACCCCACTTTCAAGTTCGTCGTTTATAATTTCTTCAATAAAATTTTTTGCTTCCATATTAACTCCAAAAACAAAAATGCAATAAAATATCGTATATAATACAATATTTTAACACAAAAAACCGACTTTGTAAAATGCTTTTTAGTTAAGTTGTTACGTATTGACTATTTTACTTGACAATATTTAAAATTTTTATTAAAATCTACGTAAATAAGGAGATAACTATGTCAAACAAAGCAACTATGGAAAAAATAGTAAACCTTTGCAAACTTAGGGGATTTATTTTCCCTGGTAGTGAAATTTACGGTGGACTTGCTAACACTTGGGACTACGGCCCACTCGGTGTTGAACTTAAAAACAACGTTAAAAAAGCGTGGTGGAAAAAATTCGTACAAGAAAACCCTTATAACGTTGGCTTGGACGCAGCAATTTTAATGAACCCACAAACTTGGGTAGCATCTGGTCACTTAGCAGGTTTTTCAGACCCACTTATGGACTGCAAAGAATGTCACGAAAGATTTAGGGCAGATAAACTTATTGAAGACTGGGTAAAAGAAAATAATTACACGTTAGAAAAACCTATCGACGCGTTTACTCACCCTGAAATGAAAGCGTTTGTTGATGAGCACGGTATTAAATGTCCAACTTGTGGCAAACACAACTTTACCGATATTAGACAATTTAACTTAATGTTTAAAACTTTCCAGGGAGTAACTGAAGATAGCAAAAACACTATTTATCTTCGTCCCGAAACGGCGCAAGGTATATTTACTAACTTTGTAAACGTTCAACGTTCTACCCGTAAAAAAGTCCCTTTTGGTATAGGTCAAATAGGCAAATCGTTTAGAAACGAAATTACGCCTGGTAACTTTATTTTTAGGGTACGTGAATTTGAGCAAATGGAACTTGAATTTTTCTGTAAACCTGGCACAGACTTAGAGTGGTTTGATTACTGGCGCAGTTTTTGTCATAACTGGCTTTTAGGCATAGGTTTAAAAGAAGAAAATATTCGTTTGCGCGACCACTCGAAAGAAGAACTTTGTTTCTATTCTAAAGCAACTACCGACTTTGAATTTTTATTCCCGTTTGGTTGGGGCGAACTTTGGGGCGTCGCTGATAGAACTGATTACGACCTTAATCAACATCAAGACGTTTCTAAAAAAGATTTAACTTACTTCGACCCAGAAACTAACGAAAGATACGTTCCTTACGTAGTTGAACCGTCGCTTGGTGTTGAAAGATGCGTATTAGCCGTTTTATGTAATGCTTACGACGAAGAAACTGTTGGCGAAAACGATACGAGAGTTGTTATGAGATTACATCCTACTCTTGCACCTTTCAAGGCTGCCGTTTTACCACTTTCTAAAAAACTTTCTTCTAAGGCATTAGAAATTCAACAAACACTTTGCAAATATTTCCCAGTTGATTTTGACGAGGCTGGCTCGATAGGTAAACGTTACCGTCGTCAAGACGAAGTTGGTACACCTTTCTGTATTACTTACGACTTTGAAAGTGAAACTGATAATAGCGTAACTATCCGTGATAGAGATACAATGGAACAAATTAGATTGCCTATCGATAAACTTAAAGAATATATCGAAAGTAAAATCGAATACTAAAAGAAAAACGCATCGAAACGATGCGTTTTTTATTTGCTTTTATTATTTATTAAGCGTTTTTTGCTAAAGTTGAAACAAGTTTCATATCAACTTTGCCTTGATAATTAATTTTAAAATGTTTCATAATAGACGGCATTGATTTGTCTTCTAAACCATTAATAATTTCTTTAATTTCTTCTTCACTTAAAAGTTTAGG
>JAZRCS010000085.1:0-2302 GCA_045659885.1 Christensenellaceae bacterium | reverse complement strand
TATACCGGTTTAACCGGTAAAAACATAAAATACGCAAAAAGAAAGTAGCACGCTACTAATAACGCTACTATTCTATATTTTTTAAGTTTATCTTTTTGTATGCGTTTTAACATAATTTTTTCCTTTTTGTCAAAAATCGTTTGACAATATTATATGATTTGAATATAATAATAAAGTAGATGAAGATGAAACAATACGTTTCTCATCGGTGGTACTTACTTGATAAGTTACTTACGAATACTTCATCTATTTTTTTTATTCCAAAAACGTTTTTTCTCGTACCACAATTTCGGCTTTCGATTTGTGGCTTTTTTATATTTTTTTATTGTATGACGAACAACGGGCATATCTTCTTTGGCAAAAGACCATCCAACCAAAGGCTGACCTAAATAACGCTTTTGAGTGCTTAAAACTTTTAATTGCAAAAATGAAGATTGACTATCATTAGGGTTAGGGTTTTTTATCAATCTATAATGTGGTATATCGTTATTTGGATGTGTAGTCAAACCTAAAGACTTAAAATGAGTGTCGGTTTCTCCAAAAACGTAATTGTAATGATTTTTTGCCGTAGGACTTGAATTATGTCTAAACTCATTACGTGGTTTATATTTTCTACTGTTTTTCTTTTTTCTTGCCATAATCTTTCTCCAACTAAATATTTAGTAAAAAACGCTAAACGCTTATATAAATAAACGAATAGCGTTTTTAATTAACTACCTTACCTTCTAACTTTTAATACAACTTTTTTAGTTATAAAATTACCATAATAGTCCTTAACACAATCTTTATGCAAAACAAAACGAACACCTGACACCGTTACTTCAGGGTCATTTACATAATCACATACTAAACGATTAAATTCAACATACGAATTATTTTTATTTCCTTCAAAATTTTCATTAACGTAAATAACGTCTCTATTAAATATAAATTCAATATAATCAACGTTACGTACTTTGTCTATATTAATATGATAATAAAAATAATCAACGCCTTCATCCGAAGATTTTTCTTCAAACCCATTTTCATTAAAAGTCGTAGTAGAGCCGTCGGTATAGTGGACTATAATATTTTTTACGTATAAACCGATTTTTTCTTCTTTAGTTTCAGTTACTTGTTTTTTATCTATCGAAATATTTAATTGAGAAATATATTTACTTTTATTCCAAATAGTTGCTTTTTCACCTATAGGAGCGTAAACTTGAATTCGACAATATTTTATATCGTCTCTTTCTTCGTTATAACTATAAATTGAATTTAATTCTTCCGTCTTACCAACGAATTCCATTAAATTATCATAATAGTAAACAATAAAAGTAACTTCACTATTTGACTTAGGCTTTATAGTTAAACCTTGTACGCCCATTTTATCGGTAATAAAACTCGTTTCACTTTTAACGTTTTGACCTAATTGATTAATACCACCAACGTAAAAACTACTTGCTGTAATTTCTTTTTTAACAGTATCTTTAGTTTTATTTAAACTATTAATTAAACCAAAACTACCGAATATCAGCAATATAATTACAATAGTTAAAAAAACGTACTTTATTTTACCCATAACGCCACCACCTTTATGTAGCGCTAGAATATAAATATACTTGTGGTACAGTTTGATTTCTTAAGTAATTAAATACTACGAAACAATCAAGAGATTCGTCTTTATTATAATTCAATGTATAAACGTAAGCAAAATAACCATCTTTAGTTTTATAACTATTTTTTAAATACATTAAAGTACCAGTTATTGAATCATTACTTGAATTGATATTTCTTACAAGATATACTGAATTTGTTACTTTTGATTCCAACTCATAACTACTTAAAATTACAAGACGATTAGGATAATATTTATCTGCTTGCGATACTTGTACGTAACATGATTTGTAATCAGTATCGTTCTCATTAAACGATAAAGCACTACTACTACCGGTTAAAGCCCCCTTACATTGATTAGGTCTAAACTGATTATATGTATCAGCATAATTTTGATTCTTATTTACCGTAATTTCAAGTTCGTTAGCAATACTATATTTTTCAAAAATACTAATATCACTTGTTTTGAGTGGGTCAATAACAATTCTACAATATCTTGCATTTTCATAATCACCACTAATCACGTAACTATCTTCAGAACATTTAACGTTACCTAAATATTTTTCACCAACGTCATAATAATAAATTGAATATTGTACAGTACTTTCAAAATCTCTTTCAATTCTTAAGCCTTGACACTCAATAAATTCTTCGTTGTATAACGTTTTCTTATTATCAACGTGTTTACCGTCTTTATCTGAAATAC
>JAZRCS010000084.1:0-6974 GCA_045659885.1 Christensenellaceae bacterium | reverse complement strand
ACTTTTGCTCGCTGTTTGCTTGCGATTTTTCTTGGTGCTTTTTGTATGCGTCGTTATATCCGTCAATATCTACTGTAAAACCCCTTTCTTTTGCAAGTTCGGTAGTCATTTCAATAGGAAAACCAAACGTATCAAAAAGCCTAAACGCCGTTTTGCCTGGGAATATATTACCTTGAATAAAGGTAATAACCTTGTTAAATTCTTTTAAGCCGTCGGTTAACGCTTTTGAGAATTTTTCTTCTTCCTTATTAAGTTCATTTATAATTTTATCTTTATTTTCTAAAAGTTCTGGGTATGCCTTTTTATACTTTTCAATATAGCATATTGCAATTTTTGATAAGTCGCCTTGAGATAATCCAAGCATTTTGCCGTATCTAACGGCACGTCTTATAAGTCTACGCAATACGTAGCCTTGGTCAACGTTTGAAGGGGTAACCCCTTTAGTATCGCCAAGCATAAAAGTTGCTGTTCTCGTATGGTCTAAAACAATTCTAAAAGCTTTAGTTTGTTCTTCGTTTTCGCCGTACTTAACGCCCGACAATGTTTCAATGCATTTTTTAGCGTCTTCAAAAACGTCGGTATCGTATACCGTTTTAACGCCGTTTAATATAGAAAGCGTCCTTTCAAGTCCCATACCCGTATCAACGTTGCGTTGCGCAAGTTTTTGGTAAGTGCCGTCAGCCTTTTTCTCGTATTCCATAAACACGTCGTTCCAAATTTCTAAATATTTACCACAGTCACACGCCGGCGAACAATTTTCGCTACATTTTGGCGTGCCCCTATCAATAAACATTTCGGTATCAGGACCACAAGGACCTACCGTACCTGCAATCCACCAATTGTTCTTTTTAGGAAGATAAAAAATTCTATCTTTTGGAATACCTGCGTCTTGCCAAAGTTTTGCCGATTCTTCATCCCTTTCAGCGTCTTCGTCACCTTCAAAAACTGTAACTGCCAAATTTTCAATAGGAATACCTAAGTATTTTTCGCTTGTTAAAAATTCAAAACTATAAGGTATCATTTCTTGCTTAAAATAATCGCCAAGCGACCAGTTGCCAAGCATTTCAAAAAACGTACAATGCGATGCGTCGCCAACTTCGTCAATATCACCTGTCCTAACGCATTTTTGCACGTCGGTTAAACGCTTGCCTTGTGGGTGTTTTTCGCCTAATAAATACGGAACTAACGGATGCATACCGGCAGTAGTGAAAAGTACCGACGGGTCGTTTTCGGGTATTAAACTTGCCGACGGAATTACCGTATGTCCTTTTTCTTTGAAAAAGGATAAAAATAATTCCCTTAATTTTTCAGAAGTAATTTTTTGCATTTTATCACCTTATTTCTTTTCGATTTCGTAACCGTCTTTAGTGTTTTTTACAACGTAGCCTTGCGCTAAAAGTTCAGCCCTTATAGCATCGGCAACTGCCCAGTTCTTTTCTTTACGAGCCGATTGCATTTGTTCAGCCTTTTCAATGATTTCACTTGGAATATCGCTGTTTTTATTATCTGCAACCTTTTCTTCTACTTTATCTAAACTTAAACCGAATACTCTATCAAAATCAAGCACTAAATTATATACGTCAATAGATGCAGGCTCTTTAATTAAAGTCCACAACACGCCAAGCGCCGACGGAATATTCAAGTCGTCTGCTATACAGTCAACAAATTGATTTTTATATTTAGATATAACTTCTTCACTTGTTTTAACCGTTGACTTTTTGTGTTTTAAAAGGGCTTGACATAATCTTTCATAAGAAACTTTTGCTCCGTCCATCGTTTCAAAAGTAAAGTTCAACTTCTTTCTATAATGAGCGTTCAAGCAAAAATATCTAAACACCATAGGGTCGTAACCTTTTTCAATAAGTTGGTCAATCGTGTAAGTATTGCCAAGTGATTTACTCATTTTGCCACCGTCAACAAGCATAAAGTCGCCGTGTATCCAGAAGTTTGCAGGTTGTACGCCCGTTAAACCTTTGCTTTGCGCAATTTCGTTTTCGTGGTGAATAGGAATATGGTCAACGCCACCCGTGTGAATATCGAAAACATCGCCTAAATATTGCCTACTCATAGCCGAACACTCAATATGCCAACCAGGATAGCCTTGTCCCCAAGGGCTTGGCCATTGCATAATATGTTCTTTAGGCGCTTTTTTCCAAATAGCAAAGTCGTAAGGATTCCTTTTACCACTATTTACTTCAATTCTTGCGCCTGCTTTTAAATCGTCGATAGTATTGCCCGACAACATGCCGTAATCTGAAAATTTTGATATGTCGTAATAAATGCCGTCGTCAGTTTCATAACCGTAACCTTTTTCACATAAACCTACTACGTAATCAATCATTTGTGGAATATGGTCGGTTGCTTTACAAATAATTTCAGGTTTATCAATATTTAAGCGCGCAAAGTCTTTCATAAATACGCCCGTGTAATATTCGGCAATTTCATAAGGGTCTTTTTGTTGTTCCCTTGCCGTTTTTGCCACTTTATCTTCACCGTCGTCACCGTCCGATAACAAATGACCAACGTCGGTTATATTCATAACGCCTTTAATTTCGTAGCCTTCATATTTTAAAACTCGCCTTAAAAGGTCCATAAAAACGTAAGTCCTTAGGTTGCCGATATGCGCGTAATTGTAAACCGTTGGTCCACAAGAATACATTCTAACCGTATTTGTTCCGTCGGCAGTTTTAAATTCTTGTTTTTGCCTTGTTAAAGTGTTGTACAATTTCATTTTTTAATCTCCTTTTCAAGTTCGTCAATTCTTTTTATTAGTTTTTTGATAAGTTCTTTGTTTTGCTTGATTTCATCTGCAACAGGGTCTTGCATATCTTGTTTTAAATCGTGAACGTCTTGCAATTTTTTACCGTTTTGCTTTACTACTCTACCCGGTATGCCAACTACGGTTGAATTTGCAGGAATGTCGGCAAGTACTACGCTTGACGCGCCTATTTTACAATTTTCGTTAATAGTAATACCACCTAAAACTTTTGCGCCTGCGCAAATTACGCAGTTTTTCTTTATGGTTGGGTGCCTTTTAGCACCTTTATCTTTACCCGAGCCACCTAACGTTACGCCTTGATAAATTACTACGCCCGTTTCAACTACTGCCGTTTCACCTATAACAACGCCTTCGCCGTGGTCGATAAACACGCCGGGAGCAATTTGTGCAGCAGGGTGAATTTCAATGCCCGTTCTTCTTTTAGCATTTTGACTTATAATTCTTGCTAAAAGTTTCATATTATGCCTATAAAAAAAGTTTGCCCTTCTATAAGCCCTTAAAGCCTTTATTCCCGAATAAGTTAAATATACTTCTAATCTACTTCTCGCAGCAGGGTCGTTTTGCATTGCTGCGTCAATATCAAGTTTTAATTTTTTAAACATTTTTATACCTTCACTAATTTTTTTGTAAAAAAAACGACCTTGTATAAAGACGCTAAATTTTAGCGTGGTTCCACTTTACTTTAAACACAAAGGTCTCTTAAAGATGATAACGGTTTCATACCGAAGACGGCTAATCTTCCTTAATTTTTAAACGCACTTTCGATTTTTTACGCTATGACTTTGCACCAAACAGTCACTCTCTAAGAACTTAAAAAATTTACTCTTTTTAAAAACGGTTATTAATTATTAATATATTATATGCTAATAATATCATATTTGTTTACAAAACGCAAACAATTTTAAGGCTTTTCTTTAATAAGGCTTTGCTTAAACAGTTGCAAAAATTCCGTTTTAGGTATATACTTATTAAAAAGCGATTAGGAGTTAGTATGTTAGACATTAAACTTATTATTGAAAATCCTTCTTACGTTAAAAACGCTCTTAAAAAGAAAGGTTACGAGGTTGACTTTACAGACGTTATTGCAAAAGATACGGAAAGAAGAAAACTTTTATATGAAATCGAACAATTAAAAGCAAAAAGAAATAAGGTTTCAAGTGAAATTCCCCACCTTAAAAAAGAAGGTAAACCGGTTGAACACATTTTCCAAGAAATGAGAGAAATCGGCGAACAAATCACGGCTGGCGACGTTAAAATTAACGCTTTAAGCCAAGAAATTTTTGAGTTTGTCGCTTGTTTACCAAATCTTCCCGACGACGACCTTCTTGAAGGCGAAAAAGAAAATAATAAGGTTGTAAAAATAAACGGACACGTTCCTACTTTCGATTTTAAAATTAAAAATCACGTTGACCTTTGCACAAGCCTTGGTATTATCGACTATGAAAGGGGCGTTAAACTTTCGGGTAACGGCTTTTGGGCGTATCGTGGCGACGGCGCAAGGCTTGAGTGGGCTTTATTAAACTTCTTTATCGAAGAACATTTAAAAGACGGCTACGAATTTATTCTTCCACCACACCAGCTTTCGTATAACTGTGGTTTTGGTGCTGGTCAATTTCCTAAATTCCAAGACGAAGTTTACTGGCTTGACGTTGACCAAGATAAAAAGAAAAATCGTTTTATGTTACCAACGGCTGAAACGGCGCTCGTTAACTTATACGCTAACGAAATTATCGACGAAAGTAAACTTCCTTTCAAATTCTTTGCATTTACTCCTTGCTATCGTAAAGAGGCAGGCTCTGCAAGGGCTGAAGAAAGGGGCATGATTAGAGGACATCAATTCAACAAAGTTGAAATGGTACAATATACGACAAGCGAAGGTAGCGATAAAGCGTTTGAAGAACTCGTTAACAAGGCTTGCAGTTTAATGGAAAAGTTAGGTCTTCACTTTAGACTTTCTAAACTTGCTGCCGGCGACTGCTCGGCATCAATGGCAAGAACTTACGATATCGAAGTTTGGATACCTTCAATGGGTATTTATAAAGAAGTTTCTTCCGTTTCTAATGCAAGAGATTATCAATCAAGAAGAAACAACACAAGATACCGTGATAGCAAAACGGGTAAGACTGTTTTCGCCCACACTCTTAACGGTTCGGGCTTAGCAACTTCAAGAGTTTTCCCTGCAATTATCGAGCAATACCAAAACGCCGACGGCACAGTTACTATACCTGAAGTTTTAAGAAAATTTATGGGTGGACAAGAAGTTATAAAACTTTAATTAATCAAACTATAGGTTTGTTTTAACATTTTAACTTAAACAAAAAATCTTCTGCTTTTTAGCAGAAGATTTTTTTAATTTTTTATAATTTTTGTTGGTGTTATAATATAGTCAAGTGGTACGTCCCACTCGTTTGGCGTTATGCCGTCAATTACTTGAAAATCATAGCAAACGCCTACTTTTATGCAATCGTTTTCTTTTAAAAACTTATCGTAATAGCCTTTTCCGTAACCTATTCTATTTAACTTTTTATCACAAGCAAGTAAGGGAATTACTGCAACGTCAACGCTTTTTGCCTTTTTGCAATTTTTAGGTATTAGAACGCCAAAATCACCCGTTATCCACTCGTCACACGTCGGTATAACAGCAATCATTTCATTACCTATTGTTAAAGGATAACTTACTACTTTACCAAGTTTTTTAAGGTCGTTTATAATTTGCGACGTGTCAACTTCGTTTTTAATAGCGCTGTACACGAAAAAGTTTGTTTTTTCGTTTATAAAATCAAGCGTAAAAAACTTTTTAGTTATACTTTTAGAAAACTTTTCAATCTCGCTTTTGATAAGAGAGTTTCTTTTTTCTTTAATTAATTTTCTAATTTCGTTCGTTTTCATAAAATCAATCGTATAAATCTTTGCTTTTATATAAAAGTCTCATTAAACTTTCGCTCATATTTATATTTTCGCACGCTACTTTTTCGCCAAAATATAAGTCTATAGGTGCAAAATTCCATATTGCTTTAATTCCTGCGCTTATTGCTTTTTTAGCAAGCGTTTCTGCTTGTTCTTTTTGTACCGAAATTATCGCAACGTCTATTTTGTTTTTCTTAACGTACTCTTCTAATTTATCAATATGTAAAACTTCAACTCCGTCAATTTTTTCAACGTGCGAAAGTTCAACGTCAAAAATAGCCTTTACTATAACCGATTCCTTTTTAAATCCTTTATAGTTTGCAAGCGCTTGACCTATTCTACCACCACCAACTATTATTGCAGTATGTGTTTTTAAAAGTCCTAAAATTTCTTTCATTTTTTCTTTTAAATACTCAACGTCGTAACCAAAACCTTGTCTACCGAATCCACCAAATTGACTTAAATCTTGTCTTACTTGTGATGCCGTTATGTGTAAAGATTTAGATATTTCGTTTGAAGATATCGTCTTTATTCCCTTTAAACATAATTCTTGCAAATATCTATAATACTTTGGTAAGCGTTGAACGACTTTTTCGGAAATTTTTTTTGTCATAAGTCACCTTATTTTTATTGAGAATTTTTTGTTTTTATATTACAATATATATATATGGTAAAAATAAGCGCAAAACTAATTAAAAATCATATAGTCAAAAAAACTATTACTTTTATTCACGTTGAAGAATACGATAGTGATAAATTTTACTTTTATATTACCGAAATTTGTAGATTGTTAGACTTATCTACTCCTATAATCATTAATTATCATAAAGAGTGCTACGAAAAGTTTAATTCTTTATCTTTTACAAAAGACGATTTCATTGAAGAATTTAACTATGATAGTCTTTTTTTAGAAAACCATGCAGAATAACGTATATATTTTTTAAAACCGTTCACACTATATATAGTGGAGGTTATATGAAAATAATTAACGTTATTGCTTACGTTTTAACAATCGTAGGCGCATTAAACTGGCTACTTGTAGGCGTGTTTAACTTCAACTTAGTATCAGCAATTTTTGGTACGGCAACCTTTTTATCAAGTTTAATTTATATACTTGTAGGAATTGCAGGCTTGTGGTTAATTTTCTTTGCATTTATGTATAGACCGTTTAGACAAGTTAGACATTAATCACTAAATTAAAATTAGGTCGAAAGACCTTTTTTTAATGCCTAAATTTTTTTAAAGCAAAATACAAATATCCACCCACTACGTATACCGACAAAAACTG
>JAZRCS010000083.1:0-18135 GCA_045659885.1 Christensenellaceae bacterium | reverse complement strand
TTCTTTAGGAATTATAACGCTTACTCTATCGTTTTCGTTCCAAGTGTATTCTGTGTCAAAAACAAAGTCCTCT
The DNA here is from genome assembly GCA_045659885.1 of Christensenellaceae bacterium. Taxonomy (GTDB): domain Bacteria; phylum Bacillota; class Clostridia; order Christensenellales; family Borkfalkiaceae; genus HGM11412. The sequence continues at coordinate 18,062 of JAZRCS010000083.1, read as the reverse complement.
TCGTTTTCATCAGTTCTAACAATAAGCTGATAGTGGTCGCCTTTATATATCATAGAAACGATATTACCAATTGCACCACCAGCGTCTTGGTCGTCGCTGATTTCAATATCCTTAAGCCCCACTTCAACGTTAACGTCCACGTCGGTAAGGTCAAGCTTATCGCCTTCAGCCGTAATGAGATACCCCTCTTCATCTAGGAACGAACCAGGATAAAGTTGGGTTACGTCACACTCAAACTCACCATCGCCAAAGCAAACAGTGTTCTTTTTTGTGATATAGCCATCGTATTTGTTTGATGAAAACTCCTTCGCCATAATATGAATAAGGTCAGGTTCAATATGAAGGCTAACTTTTTCGCCAACCTTTCTTTCCACCGTATCTTGACAAACAATTTCGGTCTTTCCTACCATCATTATCATCTCATAGTGAACGCCCTTAAAGATTGAACTTACAATCTTTCCATCAACTTGACCTTTGCCCTCGTCTAGAAGAACAACGTCTTCAGGGCGAACAACCACGTCTACCTTTTCGTTCTTTTCAAAATCATCAACGCAGTCAAAGTTGTGGCCGATAAATCTTACCTTCTTGTTGCCTACTATTGTGCCACTGAAAATGTTGCTTTCACCGATAAAGTCTGCAACAAAAGAGTTCTTGGGTTCGTTATAAATGTCAGTCGGCGTGCCAACCTGTTGGATAATGCCGTCTTTCATAACAACGATAGTATCACTCATAGTAAGTGCTTCTTCTTGGTCGTGGGTAACGTATATAAAGGTTATACCAAGTTTTTTATGCATTTCTTTAAGTTCAAGTTGCATATCTTTTCTCATTTTTAAGTCGAGCGCACCAAGTGGTTCGTCAAGTAATAAAATTTCAGGCTCGTTTACGATTGCCCTTGCTATTGCAATTCTTTGTTGTTGTCCACCCGATAAAGTAGTAACGCTTCTCTTTTCAAAACCTTCAAGGTCTACCATTTTTAAGGCTTTTTCAACCTTTTTATCAATTTCTTCTTTTGTGTATTTTTCTATTTTTTCAAAACGCTTACCTAAAACGTCTTCATAAACGACTTTTAATTTTTTAAGTTTTAAACCGTACGCTATATTTTCGTAAACGTTTAAATGTGGGAATAACGCGTACCTTTGAAATACCGTATTTACAGGACGCTTATTCGGTGGTAAATCGGTTATATCTTTACCGTTAAGATAAATTTTACCTTCGGTTGGAAGTTCAAAACCTGCTATCATACGAAGCGTAGTAGTTTTTCCACAACCCGACGGTCCTAAAAAGGTTATAAATTCACCCTTTCTTACGTATAAGTTTACGTTATCAACTGCTGGCGTACCGTCAAATTCTTTAGTAACGCCTACAAGATTAATTATTTTTTGTTCAGAAATTTCCCTTTGTTTACTCATTTATCTTTCTCCCTTGTTAAAATGTTGGTGGAGTTGATATCCACAAAAATTTGGCAACGCTATCGCCGTTGTTTTCAATATAATGCGTTTTGTCTGCAACGAAATAAAAACTTTCACCCGTTTTGCAAATATGCTTTTTCTTGCCTATTCTTAAAATTATTTTACCTTGCAACACGTAGCCAAATTCTTCCCCTTCGTGAGGAACGTCTTCTTGAGTTTTGCTTTTTGGATTAAGGAGCATAAGTATAGGCTCCATTGAGTTTTTTTGCGAGTTCGGAACTAACCAGTTTAAAGTCATTTCGTCAGTCTTTTTCTCAATAAAATCATTTTCGCTAAATACAATTTTTTCATCTTCTTTTTCATCAAAAAATTCTTTAAGCGTAGTGCCTAACGCCGACAATATATCTATTAGCGTGGCTATCGACGGACTGGTTAAATCATTTTCAAGTTGGGATATATAACCTTTGGTTAATTCACATCTACTTGCTAACTCTTCTTGCGTTAAGTCGCATTGTAACCTTAACTGTTTAATTTTATCGCCTAATATCATACTTACCCCTTTAATTTAGAGATTGTAAACTTTTTGTTTAGCAAAACTAAACAAGTTTATTATATAAAGAAGTGTACGTTGTGTCAATTATTTTTTATATATTTTTTTAATATTTTTTATAAAAAAATACGGTAACGTCCGTTACCGTACTAACTTTTTTTTAATTTAGGCTTTTTTATCCGTTTCAACAGAGTCTTGAACGAAAATAATTTCGGGGTTTTTAGACTTGATTTGGTCGACAAATTCTTCAAACCAAAGTTGACTTGTTAATATAACGAAATAACTTTCGTCTTCAAAAACAAGTTCTAATCTACCCTTAACTTTAGACAACTTAATTTGTTTTACGCTTTTTAATTCAATTTGATTTTTAATTAAACCCCATCTTAATATAACTGAATTTTCATTAATTTGATAATAAGACTTTATAAATATGCTTACTACAAGCACTATTGCAATTATTGATAAAAGAATTATAACGACGTAACTTATCCAATTCATTATAGTAATTTGATTGTTTTTTGAAATATTGTCAAATATTCTATACACGTTTAAACCTAAACAAACTAACGCTATTAAAGAAAGTGAAATTAGTAATACTACAACGAGTGGTGTAAATTTATATTTATATTTTTTCATTTTATACCTTCCTTACGTATATTTTAACACATTTTTTAATTAAGTACAATAAACTTGACTAAATTTTTTAAATCTTATAAAATATATTTATGAGTATTTTAGAAATTAGAAATTTATCACACCGTTACGACGACAGGGATTTGTTTAGTAACGCATATTTGACTATTAACAACGGCGAACATATAGGCGTAGTCGGTCTTAACGGCGCTGGTAAAACTACCTTTATTAATATTATAGCAAACAAGTTAATTCAAGACGAAGGCGAAATTTTAAAGCAACCTAATACAAGGTGGGGTTATCTTGACCAACACGCGACTATCGACAAAAATTTAACCGTTATGGAATATTTGCAAGGCGCGTTTACTTACTTATACGAAATTAACGCTAAACTTGAAGATTTGTACGCTAAAATGGGCGAAACGACTGACGACGAACAACTTGAAAAATTAATCAATAAGTCAAGTCGATTACAAGATTTATTAGACAACGCCGATTTTTACGATTTAGATAATAAAATTAAAAAGGTTGCAGGTGGTCTTGGCGTAAATAATTTTGGATACGATACGGTAATTTCAAGGCTATCAGGTGGCGAAAGAGCAAAACTTATGCTTTCAAAACTTCTTTTAGAAGAAGTTGACGTTATGCTTTTAGACGAGCCGACTAACTTTTTAGATATCGAGCACGTTGAGTGGTTAAAAAAATATTTAAATACCTATAAAAAAACTTTTATGGTTATTTCGCACGACGTTTCTTTTTTAGATAGCGTTTGTAAATTTATCGTAAATATTGAAAATGGGCAAATTAAAAAATATTCTGGCAACTATACTCAGTTTACTCATCAACGTGAAATGAACGCTAAGCAGTATGAAGACGAATATAACCGTCAACAAGCCGAAATTAAAAAAATGCAAGAATATATCGACAAAAATAAGGCAAGGGCTGCTACTGCAGGTATGGCCAATTCTCGTAAAAAAATGCTTGACAGAATTGAAATTTTAAAAAAGCCCGTTACCTTTCACGACGCTACTTTTTCCTTCCCTTACCTACCTTTAAATAGCAAAGATTTTTTAATAGTTAACAATCTTGAAGTAGGCTACGACTATGCTTTAATTCCACCTATTTCACTTCATTTAAAGTCAAATGATAAACTTTGGATACGTGGCACTAACGGCGTTGGTAAATCAACGCTAATTAAAACTTTACTTGGTATTATTCCACCACTTAAAGGGCGTTTTAACTTTCATATAGCCTCAAAACTTGCTTACTTAGAACAAGAACTTTCTTTTTCGCAAACTCAATATAACGCAATGCAATATTATAACGACGCTTTCCCACGCTCGAATATAAAAGAACAACGACAAGAACTTGCTAAAGTAGGCTTAAAAGGCGAACTTTCAACAAAACCTATATCTAATATGAGTGGTGGCGAGCAAGTAAGGGTAAAATTAAGCGTACTTTGTAACACTACTTCTAACTGTTTAATATTAGACGAACCTACTAATCACCTTGACGTAAAGGCGAAAGACGCTTTAAAAAAGGCGCTTATAGAATACGAAGGCGCTATAATTTTAGTTAGCCACGAGCAAGATTTTGCAAGTGAAATTTGTAACGTTATTTTCGACGCTAAAACCAAATAATTTAAAACCCCGTTGATTTTAAAAATCTACGGGGTTTTAATTTTTATTTATTAATTTTTCAAAGTCAAGCACTTTTTTTAACGTTGCCTTTGTTTTTGCCCTATTTTGCGCAAAATTATCACTTTTTACGACTATTACTAAACTTTTAAAATAAATTTCAACTTCTTTTTCGTCTATCACTTTAATAATTTCATTATATAGTTGATTATAAAATTTTATATCTATAGGTCTTGTTTCATCATTAAAAATATCGTGGTTTAAAATTAAATTTTCAATTATTTTAGTCTGATTTTTAGTTAAATTAAAATTATTTTTAACTCTATTAAAAATTTCTGCACTTTTCAAATTATGACTTGGAAACCCGTGATGCATATTCCCTTGATTATCAAACTTTTCAACAACCGTAAACGGTTTGCCTAAATCGTGAAAAAATACTGCAATCGAAATAATTTGTTTATGGTAAAAAGAATAATTTTGGCTTAAATTGTTAGCCTTTTTTAAAGCAACTAACGTATGCTCGAAAACGGTATACAAATGCCAAATTGACTTTTGTTCTTGATAAATACAATCCTTTATTTCTGGCAATAAATTATCAATATAATTTTTAAAATATTTTCTTTTATACCATTTATTAAACTCGGTTTTAGGTTGTTTAGAAAATAATATATTTTCTAAAATTTGATATTTTTTATCTAAATTACACATAGTCGTTTTTAAAATTTTAAAACGCTTTGCGAAACGCAAAGCGTTTTATTTTTAATTAGTTTTTACAAAATTTCAAGGTTCTTTTTAAATACCCTTTTAAAATCATTACGAGCAGACAACGCGTCTTTAATTTCAAGCGTACCGTCGTTTTCAAGTTCGGTTTTAGCAATTACGCTATCCCCTAAAACGTCACAATTAATGCTTATAACGTTGCTTGACATAGACCTATCAAGACTTTCTGCAATTCTTAAAATTACGCCTAACTTTCTAATAACTTCAATATCCTCTTCGCCGATAAATTCTTTATATTTTACAAGTTCGGCAACTGAAAAATCGTCGTTTTTATAACTTGCCACAACAAGCGCAGCAAGTACGATTTCCCTTTGAGTTATTCCGTATAAGTTAGAATTTAATAATATATAACTTGAGTGTTTTTGATAATCGTAATACTTAATACTTGTACCAGCGTCGTGTAAGCATGCTGCAACTTTTAAAACTTTTAAGCATTGTCTTGGAAATTTATGTAACACCCTTAATTGTTTGAAAAGTTGAGTAGATATATTCATTACTTGTTCGCTATGTTTAGCGTTACAATGATAATACTTAACAAGCGTTTGTAAACTGTATCCTAAAACGTCGGAAATAGGTTTTTCAACCGTTGAAGGAACGGCGTAGTTAAACATAATACCTTCTCTAAGTCCCGACGACGAAGTAGTTAAAACGTCAAAATTTAAATATTTTAAAAATGCGTTCGCTACTGCAAAAGCCGACGGCAAAATATCTGCCCTTGCTGACGAAATACCTTTAATACGTTTCTTTTTATCTAAATCAAGCGATTTAAGCATATCGTAAACGCCGTTAAACTCATCATAAGTAATATCGTAATTATGAATAAGTGGAAGTGGACATTTTTTCTTCATTTTAACAATTTTACAAAGATTTCTAAACGAACCACCACAACCGATTAACTTTGTTTCTGGGTCTATTGTTTTTAACCACTCGATACCCGAAAGTTGTTCTGTTACAAAATTTTCAATTTTTAGCGATTGTTCTTCTTGCGATAAACCTTCTTCGCTAAATAAATCGGTTAAAGTAACTGCGCCGAAAGGCAACGTTTCGTAATTTAATAAATTACGCCTATTATAATATATTACTTTAGTGCTACCACCACCTATTTCGAGAATAAGCCCCTTAGGAATATCCATAGTGTTAATTACGCCACGATAAACGTAAGTTGCTTCTTCTTCAGCAGAAAGCACCTTTAATTTAATACCTGTATTTGCAACGATTTCATCAAGAAAACTCCTTTGGTTTTTCGCCCTACGAACGGCTGCCGTTGCTACGGCAATAATTTTTTCAACTTCGTAAGCATCACAAAGTTTTCTAAACATTTTTAACGTTTTAATAGTTTCGGCAATTCTTTGGGGTTTTAAGAAACCGTCCCTTTCCATATCTTTGCCTAATCTTACGCTTTCTTTTAATTGGTCAATCACTATAAAATGCCCGTCGCCGAACATTTTAACGATAACGAGTCTTGCAGTATTCGAGCCTAAATCAATAATACCAATCTTTTCCAAAACATACCTCTATCTTTAAAAAAATTTTGCACACCAAAATTTGTGCAAACTTATATTTATATAAGTATTATACACCATATTTTTTGACATTTCAATAGCAATTCCAAAATTTTTATTACTTTTTTTGCTCTTTTTTTATAAATTTAATTTGCAATATTTGAACAATGCTTAATGCTAATAAAAATCCACCAAAACACTTTTGTAAAAGTTGGCTTTCAAAATTTTTACTTAAAATCGTTCCTAAATATGCAAACACAAGCGCAGGTATTATTATAAAAAGTATTCCTTTAAAATTAATTAGTTTATTTTTTAAATGTATTATGAGCGCAACTATAGCCATAGGTATAAAAGACACTAAATTTATACCTTGTGCCAAGTGTTGATTTACGTTAAAAAATATAGTTAGCACGGGAATTAATAGTGTTCCTCCACCCATTCCCATACCACCTAAAACGCCACAAATTATACCTGAAATTACGTACCAAAAATATTCCATATATGTAAAAAATTTTAGAAAAATAATAACTTTACACCAGCAATCGCCATAATTATTGCAAAAATAATTATAATTATTTTTGAACTTGCTTTTTTTAACAAAAACGCCCCTAATAATCCACCAAATAAAACGCCGATTGCCGTTGGAATTCCAACTTCAAAATTAAAGTTACCGTTTATAAAATATAGCACGCTACTTAACACCGTAATAGGTAAAATTATTAGTATTGCAGTAGAGTGCGCTTGCTTTTGTGAATAACCTAAAAACAAAGTCAACATAGGCACTACAATCATACCCCCTCCACCACCGAAAAATCCGTTGACAATACCCGTAATTGCTCCTGCTAAAATTAATAATAAATTTTGCTTTATCTTCATAAAAAAAGTTTAGGCAAAACGGTGATTTTTATTTGTTTTTTAAAAAACTTTTTAAAAAACGCAAAAATACTATTTTTTTTAACAAAAAATTACTATAAAACACAAAATAATCAATTAAACTTATTGCAATTTTTCTTAAAATATATTATACTTAATAAAGTATTATATTAATTATATGTAAAATGGGGATTATCTCATTTAAATAAAGGGTGGCCTATGAATTCAACAACATCATTGAAACTCAAAAAATTATTTATAACTATGCTATCGTTTTTACTTGCGTTTTTATTAATATTTACTTGCGCTTGTAACGACGATACTACTGACGACGACGGTGATGACGATACGACTGAAGAAACGTCTATTTCTGACGCTCAAACGTTAAATAACGGTGACTTTGAATTTTACACAACCGAAAATACGGTATATCCATATTCTTCTTCGGTTAAGTGGACAAGGTCTAACGATTCTGATAAGTCAACTGCTCCATCTTCTTCATATTCGTCAGGTATTATAGACGTAAACGAAACTGCATACGGTAAGTTAGATAACAAAAACAAACCACTTGACACGGCAAATTCAACCGATACGGATAAAAAATATTTAAACCCACAAACGCCTTATTATTACGGTCTTATCGATAATAAGTACGACGCTGACGATGAAGACACACACGTAAACGCTAATACGAGTGGTACTAAAATCTTAATGATACACAACGAACTTAGTTCAACGCCTAACCACGGTACTGCTCAATACTTTAAGTCTTCAACTACTTTAAACGTTGCTAAAAACAGTTATGGTAAATTTAGCGTTTGGGTTAAAACTCAAAATTTAAATAGTAATATGTTACCAGACGGTGAATACGGAGCATATATCTTATTAGAAAATAGCGTTAATTCAACTTCTTATAACAATATTATTTTTAACAATATTAACACTAAAGGCGAATGGGCTTTATTTGAAATTTATATTAATGGCGACGAACTTTTTGATTCAACCTTTAAAGTTAGATTTGGTCTTGGTCAAGGTAACGGAACTAACCACACAAGATTTGTTGAAGGTTTTGCTTATTTTGATAACGCTAAATTTGAAACTTACACTCAAAAGGAATTCACCCAACCTACTAACGCAATTAATAAAGACGTAACTAATGAAAGCGAATATGATATTGATTTAAGTTCAATTGATTATGCGTCTAACGGCGATAAAAAAGATTACGTTGCTAATAACTCAAATTACACTACTACGACTTATCAATTAAATTACAAGTTTATCCCTAATTATACTGCTTTAAATATGGGTAGCGTAATTAGTTCGTATAACGAAAACGTTAAACCTACGGGTAGCGATCACGTTTTATCAAACGGTAACAAATTAGGCGCTGGCTCGGTTAACTCGGTTAAATCAACTCTTTCTTCGTTAAGCCAAAACGCTTTAAGTGATATTGAAAAAATAGGCACGACTAATCCAAATCTTATTTATTTTGATTTTGCTAAACCTTCAACGGCAAGCCAAAGTATTGAAAATCTTACTATTAGTGCAAAATCTTATATTAGATACACTTTCTACTCGAAAATTAAAATTACTAACAGTTCTGCAAATAAATTTAAAGTAGAAGTTATCGATACGACGAGCCCAAGTAATGAAAAGAAAACTGCAGTATTTAGTTCTTTAGACACTACTACTGTAAAAGACGGTGATTACGGCACTTGGGAAAAATACGATATTTACGTTGCTAACGTAACCGATGCCGACGTAACTTACTCGTTAAAATTCACTTTTGGTATTGACGAAGGTAAAATTTCACAAAACGCCGAACTTACTGAAGGTTACGCGTTTATAGCAGATTTAAAGAGTTATACTGCTAATAAAGAAACTAACGAAAAAGAATTTGAAAAATACGAACAAATTTATTCTTCACTTTCAAATTCTTCATACATTTATAAAATAAATTTACTTGGTACTTACGCAAATTACGAAGACGAAGAAGAGGATACCGAAACTGCCGACAGTTACTCGATTTCAGTTGACTTATCGCAACAATTTGAAATTCGTAATAACCCTGTAACTGATATTGAAAATAACTATAAATTCAACGCGAATAACGATAAAACAGTCTACGGTATAATTAATACTAAATATCTTGATAATTATACTAAAAACGTAGGTGACGTAGATTATCTTAAAAACACTCTTGCAAGCGACGAAAGTTTACAACTTTTAATGCTTAATAACACAGAAAACGCTAATTCATACTACGAAACTTACAAATCATCGCTTAGCACGTATTCGGTATTAAAAATTGCAGTAACGGTTGCCGTAACCGGTGATGCAAAAGGATACGTTAACCTACTTGTTAAAGACGACGACGGTGGTTACAAAATTGCTACTATAAGTGGCAATAACGGCAAATGGACTAAAAATATTACTGCTTGCTCAACTGCAACTACCCTTACTACTCTTGGTCAAAAATTCATTACTTTAACTATGTACGTTGCAACGGGTAACCGTGGCCTTGATTACAAATTACAAATCGGTAATGAAGGCGTAGGTGCCGTATATATTAAAAGCATTGTAACAGTTAATGTGACTGAAAGTGATTATATTACTCAAAACGAACTTTTAAAAGACGACTTTGATACCATTGAAGGTTTAGAATTTAGTGAAGAAGAATATACGAGAGCGCCTGCAACTGTTAAATATTTAGACGAAGACGGTAACGAGGCAGAAACTACAAGAACTTTTGAACCTGCTGTTGCATTTAGTGGTAACGACCTTTACAAATTCGTTAACTATTCTATGATTGACGCAGAAGAAGTAATTGACGAAAGGGAAGAAGTTGAAGAGGAAGAAGAGGAAGAAGACCCTACTAACCCAACTTACGTTAACGAAAAAGACGTTACGTTAGAAATTGTAAGTATAATTTTATCGGTTGTACTTTTAGGCGTTTTGGCAACTGTATTCGTTAGAAATATCGTTAAAAATAGACGTAAAAAGATTGTTAAAACTAAAAATTACTATAGCCGTGATTCAAGGGAAAAAGCCTTAAACGCTATTAGTGAAAAGAAGAAAAACATTGACGTTGAAGACGACGATGAAGAATACGACTATACGCTTGCTGAAAAAGTTGGCGAAGAAGACGAAACTGTAACTGAAGAAATAATCGACCTTGAAACTTTAGAACAAGGACCTATCGACGATAGTCAAATAGAAGAAACTACCGACGAAAGTCAAACTGAAGAACAAAGCGACGACACTCCTTCGGACGACGAATAAAACTAAATAAACGGTGTTGCAAAAAGCAACACCGTTTTTATTGTTATTTTTAATTATATGAAAATTACGGTGCAATTAGTTGCACCGTAATTTGCTTATTTTAAATATTTTTTTAAATCTTCTACTCTATCTAATTTTTCCCAACTAAATTCACTTCTACCAAAATGTCCGTACGCTGCCGTTTGTGAATATATAGGTTTTTTAAGGTCTAACGTTTTAATAATTGAATAAGGTCTTAAATCAAATTCCTTTTCAACTATACTTGCTATTTCGTTATCGGCAAGTTTACCCGTTCCGTTTGTGTTGATATATACCGATAAAGGCTTTGCAACGCCTATCGCGTAAGAAAGTTCAAGCGTACACTCGTTTGCAAGCCCTGCTGCAACGATGTTTTTACAAATATATCTTGCCATATACGCTGCACTTCTATCAACTTTAGTAGGGTCTTTACCACTAAATGCGCCACCACCGTGAGCACAACTACCACCGTAAGTATCAACGATAATTTTTCTACCCGTCAAGCCACTATCACCGTGTGGACCACCTATTTCAAATCTACCCGTTGGATTAATATAATATTTAGTATTTTCGTCTAAAAGTTCTTTTGGTAAAACTTCTTCAATAACGAGTTTTTGAATATCTTTTCTTAACTTCTCAGTAGTTACCGTTTCCGAGTGTTGTGTTGATATTACTACGGCTTCAATTCTTTTTACCTTTCTACCATCGTATTCAACTGTAACTTGGCTTTTACCGTCTGGACGTAAATAATCTAAAATATTTTGCTTTCTAACTTCGGCTAACCTTCTTGTTAATTTGTGCGCTAATACTAAAGCAGTAGGCATATATTCTTCCGTTTCGTCAGTTGCATAACCAAACATCATACCTTGGTCGCCTGCGCCCGTTAAATCGGCTATATCGCCCGTTTCTTTGTGTTCTACCGAACTATCTACACCCATAGCAATATCGGGGCTTTGCTCGCGAATACTTGTTATAACACCACAAGTTTCACTATCAAAACCGTATTTTGCCCTTGTATAACCTATTCTTTCAACAGTCTTTCTTGCAATTTGCGAAATATCTACGTAGCAAGACGTTGAAATTTCACCCATTACTAAAATTAAGCCGGTGCAACAAGTACACTCGCACGCTACCCTTGCATCAGGGTCTTTTTCTAATATAGCGTCTAAAACGGCGTCACTAATTTGGTCACAGATTTTATCTGGATGTCCTTCAGTTACGCTTTCACTTGTAAAAAATTTACTCATATTGTAAAACTCCAAAATTTATTTGTGGTCTTTAAACTTTTTTGTAAAAATATTATATATTTTTTTATTTTATTTGTCAAGTAAACGATATAGTGCTACAATATATATAATTAATTATGAAAAATTTTTGTACACAATGTCCGTTAAAATGTAATATTGACAGAAATTTATATAAAGGTAGATGTGGCGTTACTAATACCCTTAAAGTTGCTAAATACTATCTTCATCCTTTTGAAGAGCCTTTAATTAGTAAAAATAATCGCTCGGGAACTATTTTCTTTTCTGGTTGCTCGCTTAAATGCGTTTTTTGCCAAAACTATGAGATTTCGCATAATACTTTAGGTAAAGAAATTTCTACCCTTGAATTAATTGATATTTTTAAACGCCTTGAAGACGACGGCGCTGATAATATTAGTTTAGTTACGCCTTCCCACTATATTTTGCAAATTTGTGATGCGTTTGAAAAATACAAACCTAAAGTTCCTATAGTTTACAACACTCACGGATATGAAAATTTAGAAAATTTAAAAATAATCGACCCGTATATCGACATATATTTACCCGACTTAAAATTTATTTCAAACGATTTATCTAAACGGTATACAAAGGTAGATAACTATTTTACTATTGCCGAACCCGTGTTAAAATTTATGATGAACTCTAAAAAAACGATAATTTTAGACGGACAAATGACAAGTGGCGTAATAATAAGACATTTAATACTTCCTTTATGCGTAAACGACAGTATAAGCGTTGTAAAATGGTTTAAAGAAAATTCTATAAATAACGCATATCTATCACTTATGTCGCAATACACCCCTATTAAACAGTTTGAAACGACTAAGGAATTGAATAGACCTATTACGAGTAAAGAATACCAAAAAGTATTAAACCAAGTTTACTCGCTTAACCTTGAAAACGTTATTATTCAAGAAAAAAGTTCGGTAGGCAAAGACTTTATACCTAAATGGGATTTAAATTAAAAAAGTTGCTAAATTTAGCAACTTTTTTCATTTCATCCTGTCTTTTTTTAGTTTAAAATACTTTTTTAAAATTTGCCCTACTTGATTTGGGCTTGCGTGTTTTAATTCGTTTAAAATTTTTCTACTTTCACTATCAATTCTTCTCATATTGATAGTATTATTTATAAAAAGAAAATTATACTATTTTATTTTCTTCCCGTAGAGCCGAAACCACCTTCGCCCCTTATAGTTTGGTCTAATTCTTCACTTTCAATATAGTCACAAGCAAAGTAACTTGTAATAACCATTTGAGCAACCCTTTCGCCCTTTAAAACCGTTTGAGCCTCTTTACCGTGATTATGAAGGGCAACCTTTACTTCGCCCCTATAATCGCTATCTATAACGCCAACCTTGTTTGCAGGGGCTAAACCTTTTTTGCATGCTAAACCACTTCTTGCATAAACTAAACCAACTAATCCCGTTGGAATTTGCACGGCAATTCCCGTACCTATAAAGGCTGTTTCGCCCGGATTAATAACAACTTCTTCTTCTGCGCTGTATAAGTCTGCGCCGGCAGAATATTCCGTGCCAAAAGTAGGCATACAAGCGTTATCGTTTAATTTTTTAAATTTAATTTGTAATCTTTCCATAATTTTATAAGTCGTAAAGTACGACATCTCCTTTTTCTAAACTTTTACGTACGTCTATAACCCTTTGATTTTTAGAGCCTTTAAATAATAGCGTTATATCTTTTAATTCTTCTACGAATTTACCGTCGACCAAAACGTCGATATATTTTAACATTTCTAAAGTGTACGCCGTAGTAGCACGACTTGGTTTTAATAATTCTTGGTCGAATAAATAACCAGTGTAGCACCAAATACTTTTATTTGGATAAATTTCTTTAACCCTTTTTATAAACGGCAATAATGATTTTTGATTTGACGGCTCGAAAGGTTCGCCACCAAGTAATGATAAACCGTCGATATAATCACTATTTAAAGAGTTTATTATTTGATTTTCAACTTCTTTAGTAAACGGTTTGCCATAGTTAAAATCCCACGCCTCACTGTTAAAACAGCCTTTGCACCTATGAGTGCAACCCGAAACGAAAAGCGAAGTTCTTACACCTAAACCATTTGCTATATCGTTGTATTTTATAGTAGCATAATTCATAAATTTACCTATTTTAGAAAATCTTTTAGCATTTGCTAAAAGATTTCTTAATTATTAAATTATAAATGTAAAACTCTTTCTTTAATTTCTTGAGTTCTTCCTTGGTTCCAGTATTGCGTACCGATATAACCACAAGTTCTTCTTGCAACGTTCATCTTAGTTTGGTCCATACAGCCACAATTTGGACACTTCCAAACTAATTTTCCGTTTTCGTCGGTTACGATTTGGATTTCACCGTTATAACCACATTGTTGACAATAATCGCTTTTAGTATTTAATTCGGCATACATAATATTTTCGTAAATAAATTTCATAATTTGTAATACGGCTGGAATATTATGTTGCATATTTGGAACTTCAACGTAACTAATTGCGCCACCTGGAGATAAACGTTGGAATTCACTTTCTAATTTAAGTTTGCTAAACGCGTCGATATCTTCAGTTACGTGAATATGATAACTGTTAGTTATATAGTTTTTGTCGGTTACTCCTTCAATTATACCAAAACGTTTTTGAAGGGCTTTTGCAAATTTATAAGTAGTACTTTCAAGTGGAGTGCCGTAAATAGAATAATCGATATTTTCACTCGCCTTCCATTTGTTAGTATATTCGTTAAGTTTTTGCATAACTTCTAAACCGAATTTTTTGCCATCTTCTTCAGTTAACTTTTTACCCGTCATATAGTAAACCGTTTCCCAAAGACCGGCGTAGCCAAGAGAAATAGTTGAATATCCACCGTGAAGTAAACTATCAATGCTTTCGCCCGGCTTTAATCTTGCTAACGCGCCGTGTTGCCATAAAATAGGCGCAGCGTCCGATAAAGTGCCCGAAAGCCTTTCGTGACGTGCTTGTAACGCTTTATGACATAATTCTAACCTTTCGTCGAAAATACGCCAGAAATCTTCCACGCTCTTTTTAGAAGACAATGCTATATCTACAAGGTTTACGGTTACTACGCCTTGGTTAAATCTGCCGTAATATTTAGGTTTACCGTTTTCGTCAACGTAAGGTGTTAAGAAAGAACGACAACCCATACAAGTATAACAATGACCATCACCGTTTTTATCTTTTTTAAGTTCTAACATTACCTTTTCAGAGATATAGTCAGGAACCATTCTTTTTGCAGTACATTCTGCAGCAAGTTTAGTTAAGTAATAGTATTTACTATCGTCTTTAATATTATCTTCTTCTAAAACGTAAATAAGTTTAGGGAAAGCAGGTGTAATATATACGCCTTGTTCGTTTTTAACACCTTTAATTCTTTGAATAAGCGTTTCTTCAATCATAATAGCCAAGTCTTTTTTAGTTTGCTCATCTTTAGCCTCGTTAAGGTACATAAATACCGTAATGAAAGGTGCTTGACCGTTTGTAGTCATAAGCGTTACTACTTGGTATTGAATTGTTTGTATACCCTTTCTAATTTCGTCCCTAACCCTTTTTTCAACGATAATTTTTAATTGTTCGTCGGTTGGAGTTACGTTTGCAATCTTAAACTCTTCTAATACTTCTTTAGTGATTTTTTCACGAGATATTTGAACGAAAGGTGCTAAATGTGTAAGAGATATACTTTGACCACCGTATTGTGAAGATGCAACTTGCGCTATAATTTGAGTTGCTATGTTACAAGCAATAGAAAAACTGTGTGGTTTTTCTATCATAGTGCCAGAAATAACCGTTCCGTTTTGTAACATATCTTCTAAATTAACAAGGTCACAGTTGTGCATATGTTGAGCAAAGTAATCGGCATCGTGGAAATGTATTCTTCCATCGTCGTGAGCAGCAACGATATCTGGTTCTAATAAAATACGCCTTGTGATATCTTTAGAAACTTCGCCAGCCATATAGTCCCTTTGAACGCTATTAACGGTTGGATTTTTATTAGAATTTTCTTGCTTAACTTCTTCGTTATTACATTCAATTAAGGCTAAAATGCTTTCGTCTGTCGTATTGCTTTTTCTTACGAGTTGCCTTTTATAACGATAAGTAATATACGACCTTGCAAGGTTAATAGCACCGTGACGCATAATTTCGGTTTCAACAAGGTCTTGAA
This sequence comes from Christensenellaceae bacterium, assembly GCA_045659885.1. Classification (GTDB taxonomy): domain Bacteria; phylum Bacillota; class Clostridia; order Christensenellales; family Borkfalkiaceae; genus HGM11412. Next base: position 1,943 of record JAZRCS010000083.1, on the reverse strand, counting down.
TTTCTTCAACGCTTAAAGAACGTGTTCTTGACTTACACACGTTTTCAACTTTTAATGCAATTGCTAACACTTGTTCGCTTGTAAGCCTATCTTCTTCTTCAACAGATGCATTTGCCTTGTTTACGGCGTTTATAATCTTTTCTAAATCAAAATCTGCTTCAACACCACTACGCTTGATAATCTTCATACTACTTTTCCTTTATCGTGATTTTTTACCCTTTTTTAAGGGTGTAGAAATATTATACTACATCTACTTTTTTTTGGCTGTTGCAAATGCAACAAAATTAAAAATATTTAAAAAATTACACAATATATTGTGTTTTAAATAAAAAAATACCCACAATATATCGTTTTTAATATATTGTGGATATCGTCAAAATCGCTTATATTATCTTAAATTTTAAGCATTTTTATTCTTCTAATAAATTTTTATATCTACCTTCAAAATAAGTTACTTTTTCTAAGTTAGCAGTAATAAAACTGTTAGATAAAGTTTCAACTTCGTTAGATAAGATAAGTTCAAGTTTATGTTGTTTAAATAAACTTGCAAAAGAATTTTCATCGTTTAAGGCAGTTGTAAAGGCTTCCTTTGACATAGCAGTATCACCCGTTGCGCTTAACGAATAAGTACAAAGAATAACGTGGTAACCAAATTCCGTAGCAACGATTGTATAACTACCTGCGCCACCTTCAACAACTTTTTGTGATGCGTCTGCAAATTCTTTAACGTATTTTGTTTTAGAAGTTATAGGCGAATAAACGTAGCCGTAGTTTTCCGATAACGAACCGTCGTCAGTTGAATAAGCGTAAATTAAGTCTGTAAATATTTTCTTCTTTTCTTCGCTTATTTTATACGAGCCGTTAGGTTCTGCACTTTCGTTACCTATTGACTTAATTTGATTTGTGCTTAAACCGTCGTTATCTAATAAACCGTTTTCAAAACCAAAAATATTAACTAATTTTTCTTGATAGAAAGTTGCAAATGACGATTTATTAGCAACGATTTCGTTAAAACTATAACCCGTTTCGATATCGCCTTCGTCGTTTTTATACTTATATTCTTTTGCGCCGTATAAAGTGCCTTCAAAAGTTTTTAAAGCGTCCGTACGAACGTATTTATCGTCGAAAGTATAAACGCCGTTTTCGTATTTACCGTAGCCGTTATATACCCAAGTTTCCCTTAAATCTTTAACCGTTAAGCCTTTTAAAAGTTGGCTTCTGTATTCTTCTATTTGACTTGCAGTAACGTTCTTTTCTTGTTGTTTTGCGCTTAAAAGTTCTAATTGTTTTGAGTTAAAACCTATTAAAAGATTTGCAACGTAACCGTAACCTACTTCTGGATTATAAACTAAGAAAGTACTATCGTCTAAACTTGCAAGTTTGTCTTCATAAGTTGTAAGACTTGAATCGGTTTCTGCCGATTGTGATTTAAACAAGTTAACGTATTCGTTATATAAAGTATCGGTATCAAACGTTTTTTCTAATTGATTTTCAAGCGCCATTTTGTATTTTGAAACGACAGCCGATTGATATTTATCAATTAACATATCTTTAAAATAAGTAAGTTCTAATAAATCTTCAACGCTTGTCACGTTTGCCGATTCAGTTGATTTTACAAGCCCTACTTCTTTTAATTGTTTAACGAGTTTAAATACAGCCGATTTAACTTCTTTTTCTTTAATATATTCTTCCATTTTAGCGTTGAAAGATTTAAATAATTCTAAAGACAATGTATATTTATTATCGTCGTTATCTTCAACGACAAAATCAAGGTCGTATCTTTTTACAAGTTTTTCAGCAGATTTAATATAAGCAGGAGTTACAACGCTTTTCTTTTCATCGTATTGAATTTCCCACTCGTTACCACCTTCGTCTTCTTCTTCAGCAAGCGTTGCCCTTGCCGTAAAAGTTCCGTTTTCGTAAAGTGGTAAATCTTCTTCGTC
>JAZRCS010000082.1:0-8158 GCA_045659885.1 Christensenellaceae bacterium | reverse complement strand
ACCTAAAATCGCTTGTATCCATTCGGTAGGAATAAAGTTGTGAATAGTTGCCCCGATACCAACGCCGACAAGAATATAAATCCATACCTTTTTTAACGTTGACAGCATTTGGTCTTTTGCGTAAATCAATCTATCTTTTTGCGTAAGTTCTACACCGTCCACTTCGGCAATACTGCCTTCCATAATAAAATCTTGCACGTGTTTGCCTACGCCCGTTTTTTCAATAATCGTTCCCCCTATAATAGCAAGGATTAAACCCACGATAACGTAAGCAATCGCAATAGAAAAGCCAAACACACTCACAAGTAGAATAAACGCACCTAAATCAACGAGTGGGCTTGAAATTAAGAAACTGAACGTAACACCGCTTGAAATTCCTGCACGGGTAAAGCCCATAAAGATAGGAATAGACGAGCAAGAGCAAAACGGGGTAACCGTACCAAGTAAAGCACCAACCGCATTTGCGCCGATACCCTTAAATCGTCCAAGTATTTTTTTCGTTCTTTCGGGTGGGAAATAACTTTGTATATACGAAATAAGAAAGATAAGCAAGCATAACAATACGACTATTTTTACCGTATCATATACAAAAAATTGTATTGCTTGCCCCCAATGTCCTGACATAAAGGTTTCGCCAAACATAGCGGTAAATGCCATACCGATTAAAGCATTTAGCCATTTCATACCAAGTATTTGGTCGGTTATAAAATCGCCTACTGCTTTTAACCCGTTTACCCCGTCCACAAGTAAGGCAATCCCTATTGTAAGCAACACAACAGCAATTACAGCAATAAGCCACCATAACCATTTGCGTTTTTTAGTTTGCATAATATCGCTCCTTATATTTATTTTTATCTATATAGACAATTATCAATGTGATTGAGAAAAAATATATGCGAACTTAATCGCACGTATTTTTTTTGCAAGAACTTTCATTTGTTCTTCCCGTTCTACATTTCGTATCACCGAGAAAATCTATCATATCATTAAGTTTACAACACGCAAGCGTATAATAAGTCCATTTCCAATCTTTTTCTGCTTTTACCAAACCGCAATCGCACAATACTTTCATATGGTGGGAAAGCGTGGGTTGTGTAATATTGAGTTGCTCCAAGATTTTGCAACCGCAAAGCGTACCGCCACGCAACATTTCAAATATCTGCATACGAGTATCATCCGCTAACGCTTTTAAGATTTTCGTACATTCTTCTCTTTCCATTATACACACCTCACATAGATTATTGTCAATACTATTATACTCATCACATTGATGTTTGTCAATGGGAAATGAACTGTTTTTGAAAAAATTTTTACAAAGAAAAAGAACTCAGATTAAATATCCAAGTTCTAATTTTCTTTTGACCGCTTGAAATTGCAATTTCCTATAAATTTTTAATGTTTCAAAAAATCCCTTATAGGGAACGCCCTTGTCGTTATCCTTTTTTTGTTAAAATTATAGTTAATTTTTACAAAAATCTTTAAAAAATAATAAAAAACATTGCCAAATCTAAAAATACACTATATAATGTATTTGTGCAAGTTGCACAAAAGGAGTTAATATGGTAAAAGAAATTCAAAGGCTTTTAGCCGTTGTTTATGAAAAAACTTCAATAAAAGTAAAAGCAATTAGTGAAAACGGGTTAATTACCGTAGGTTTTGACGGTGAAGAAATTCCAACTCAAATCACGTTTGAAGGTAACGTTTTAGTTGACAAAGAAAATAATCGTACGATTTTTAAATTTAATAGCAATAAAACTAATTTTATAGGTTTTATTGACGGTACGAACGAGCAATCGCAAATTTACGCTACGCTTATAGGTGGTTTTATTGAAAATATGACTTCTAAAAACGAAGTCGACGATTACAATAGTCAAGTTGCATCAGTCGTTTCGGGATTTTTTGGTAAAAACAGAATAGTTGCTTTAATGGAAAAATATTCCGTTAATAAATCACCTTGCTTTGCAATTAATTATGAACTTGATAAAAACAAACTTGAACAAGTTAAAGATTTTTTAAACGAGTATTCGACTAACGGCGACGATATTGCAGTGATTACGAGCGACGATTTAGTTTGTTCTGTAAAATTTAGCGACAGCGAATTTGATTATATTTCGGTTAAAGAATACGCAAATTATACTGTAAAAGCGTTATACGAAGAATTAGGTATTAGGGCGACTTGTTATATCGGTGGCGAAGTTAAGTCTTTTGAAAACATACACGCGTCGTACGAGCAAGCGATGGACGCTTTAAGAATTACTAAAAATCTTGAAATTAAAAGAAACGTAAACAGTTATAAAGATTACGTTTTAATAAAAATTATTGAAGAATTACCAAAAGTTAGGGGTGAAGAATATTTTAATTCTTTACTTGGTGGTAGTGCAAGTTCAATTTTAAAAGACGAACAATTATTATTAACAGCATCAACTTTTTTAAATAACGACTTAAACATTAGCGAAACGTCAAGGCAATTATTTATTCATAGAAATACTTTAATGTATAGAATAGAAAGAATTTTAAAAATGACCGGTCTTGATATAAGAAACTTTAACGACGCTTTATGTATTAGGCTTATAATGCTTTTAAATAGGGTAATTAATTAATATGAAAAAATTTGGTAAAATACTATTAAAAATATTGCCGTACTTTTTATGTGCAGTAACCTTTTTTACAGGCTTTTTAGTTGGTAACGGTTGTCTTGATAAAGACGTTAGGGCAGTTAAAAATTTAATTGAAAAGTATAAAGAGTATTATTATTTTGAAGAAGGAAATATTATTGATTTAATAACACCTTCTTTATTAGATAAGTATTCAGAGTATTACACCAAAGAAGAATATAAAAAAATTCAAAAAGGAGCAAAAGGATATACCGACGGCATAGGTTTAAGACTTGAAAATACGACTAATAAAATATTGTTAGTAACCTTAAATTCGCCGTGCGATTTAGTCGGCGTAAAAGAAGGTGGAATAGTAAAAAAGGTTATTATAGACGGCGCTCATTATCTAAACGTTCAAGAAATTTTAAATCAAACAAGCGTAGGTAAAAACGTTAGTTTAGTTGTTGATTATAACGGCGAAGAAACAGTTTATAATATCTTTAAATCAAACTATAAGCAAACTTTTGTTAAATATTTAGATAATACGGGTGAATATTCTTTTAGGGGAAACGACGGTATAAATTTTGTTAAAACAAGCGAAAATTCCGTTATCTTAAACGACGATACGGGCTATTTGCAATATACGTCTTTTTCGGGTAAAGATAGTGGGCTTGAAGGCTCGGTTGGGCAGTTTGCACACGCTTTAGAAAAATTTACTAACGACAATAAAAGCAAACTCATTTTAGATTTAAGATATAACGGTGGTGGTTACGTTGACGTTTTAGAAGAAATTGCTACAATGGTACTTCCTTCAAGTAACGGCAGTAAACAAGTTATAGGCGTAGCGACTGACAAATATGGCAATATCGAAAAGTTTAAAACTAAAAGCGTAACTTTTGAAAATTACGGTATTAAAAAATTAATTATTTTAGCAAATAGTATGACTGCCTCGGCAAGCGAAGTTTTAATAGGTGCAATTTTAGACTACGCGTCAAATTATAACGGTTTAGAGTTAAGAGTGTTAATTTCCGACGAAAATAAAAATAATACGTCGACCTACGGCAAAGGCATTATGCAAACAACATACGTTAATTTTGACGGTAGTGCCGTTAAACTAACTACTGCAAAACTTACGTTGCCGTTATCTAATAAAAGTATACACGGGGTTGGTTTTACGGAAAGTTTTGATAGTCGAATTAAAGTCGTTAGCGAAAACGATATAATAAATTACGCATTAAGTTTATAGGTGAAAAATGAAAAGCAAAAAAGGACTTATTTTAATAAACGCATATTCTACCATTGATACGGCAATTAATCAAGCCACAAGGTTAAAAGAAGAATTTTTACTTCGTGGCGTAAAGGTTGACGTAGTTAAAAACGGTGAATTTTGCACTTATATTGAAAATAATTTATTTAAAAGTAAATATTTTGATTACGATTTTTGCGTTTATTTAGATAAAGATAAATACGTTTCTCAAATTTTAGAAAAAAAGGGAGTTAAACTTTTTAATAATCATAACGCTATTAGGGTGTGCGACGATAAGATGCGCACGTATATTGCTCTTTGCGAAAAGGGAATAGATGTTGTAGATACAATTCCAGGTGCGTTATGTTATATTGAAAACGCTAAAATTGACGAGCAAAAAATTAAAGAAATAGGCGAAAAATTAGGATATCCTTTAGTAGTTAAGCATAATTACGGCTCGCTTGGACAAGGCGTATTTAAAGCCGAAAACTTTGAAGAATTATTAAATATTGCAAACAAAGTAAAACTTGTGCCACACTTATTTCAAAAAATGGTAAAAACAAGTTACGGCAAAGATATACGCGTTATCGTAATAGGTGGAAAAGTTTTTGCAAGTATGTTAAGAGTTTCTAAAAATGATTTTAGGTCTAACATTGAACTTGGCGCTATAGGGGAAAGTATTTCGCTTGATAAAACAACGACGGAGTTATGCGAAAAAGTTGCTAAAACGCTTAATTTAGATTATTGTGGAATTGACGTTTTATTAGGTGAAAATAATAAGCCTATAATTTGTGAAGTAAATTCTAACGCTTTCTTTGGTGGAATTGAAAAAGTAACTAATAAAAACGTAGCAAAAAGATACGTTGAACATATTTTAAACAGTATATAAAAGATAAAGTCCTTAAACAAAAAAATTTAAGGGCTTTTATTTTAAACAAAAATTATATCATAATTTTTTTATTTAATAGATTTAAACTTTTAGGTTGACAATTAACTTAGCGTATAGTATACTAAAAAAGTAGAAAAAAGGAGTACTTTATGAATAAAAATTACAAAATTAAACAACCGTTTTTTGAATATGGTCCAAAATGCTATATGTACGGCGAAACGTTATTAAATATTGCAAAAGGTTTAGACGAACTTGCCGAAAAATACGACGTTGACGTTGTTTTAGACGTTCCTGATACTGAAATTTTCAATATCGCAAAAAACGTTAAAAGGGTACACGTTTACTCACAACATATGGATAGTTTGCCTATCGGTAAAGGTATGGGTAAATCGTTGCCAGAGGCTTTAAAGGCTGCAGGCGCAGTAGGTGTAATGCTTAACCACGCTGAAAGAAAACTTACGCTTGAAGAAATTGAACTTGCTATCAAGCGTGCCGACGAAGTTGGCCTTGCTACTATGGTATGCGCCGATAGTATTGAAGAAGTTAAGGCTATTGCAAAACTTGGTCCAAACATTTTAGTTGCCGAACCTACCGAACTTATAGGTACGGGTAAACCAGCCGACAAAGAATACGTTGACGCTGTTATTAAAGCAATTAAAGAAATTAACCCAGACATTTTACCTTTCCCATCGGCAGGTATTAGTAAGGGACAAGACTGTTACAACATTATAAAAGCAGGCTCGTCTGCATCTGGTTGTTCAAGCGCTATTGCTAAAGCCGAAAATCCGTTAGCACTCGCTGAAGAAATGATTGCAAGCGTTAGAAAAGCGTGGGACGAACTTCACGGCTAAAAAGGTGAATTATGAATAAAGAAACTTTAACACAAGTAAAAAACGTGTTCGCTATTGAAAGCGAGTGCATCAAAAATATGGAGCAATACTTTGACGAAGAACAATTTTCTAAAGCCGTTGATTTATTAAAAAACGCTACGAGAATTGCTACTTCTGGTTGTGGACATAGTGGTATTATATGTCAACACTTTGCACACTTAATGTGTTGTATTGAACTTCCTACAAGGTTTATTTCTCCTGCAGAAGCAGTACACGGTGCTACCGGTTATTTAAAGGAAGGTGACGTTATGGTGTTTGCGTCAAGGGGTGGTAAAACTAAAGAATTATTGCCTATTTTAGATATTTGCAAAGCAAAAGGCGTAAAAGTTATTACCGTAACTGAAAATTTAACTTCTCCACTTGCTACGGGTGCAGACGTTGTTTTAAAACAATACGTTAACCGTGAAACTGACAAATATAATTCACAAGGAACTACTTCTTCAACGTCGCTTGCAGTAATATTCCATCTTTTACAAACGGCGTTAATTGAAGAAACTAACTATAAAAACGAACAATTTGCTCTTATTCATCCAGGTGGAGCAGTTGGCGAAAGATTAAATAAGTAAAAAATAAAAATAAAATATATATAAATTTAAGGAGTTTATTATGGAATTCAAAGTTTATCAAAAAGAATTAGAATTACAATCAAGGGGTTGGAGACCAACTTTCCACGACGTTTCAAAAGAAATCGTTGAAATCGTTAAAGCATCAGGTATTAAAAACGGTACGGTTACTATCGCATCTCACCACACTACTTGTAGCGTTATGGTGCAAGAATGTTCACACGATATCGATAAGTACGATTTAGAATTTTTACAACACGATTTACTTAAAATAATGTCAAAAATCGTTCCTAACTATTCTGAAGATAATGAATATTTACACCCAGGTCCTATCCACTCGCAATTTGGTAGATACGTAAACGAACCAGGTGACTTTACTTCTTTAAATACAGACGGTCACTTAAGAAGCGTATTCTTCGGCAGAAGCGAAGCAATGACTATTAAAGACGGCGTTTTAGACGGTGGCGAATTTGCACACATCTACTTCGTTGACTGGGACCAAGTAAGAGCAAGAAGAAGACAACTTAACGTTACGGTTATGGGTACAACTGACGACGTTGAAGATAGAAAATGGAACAACGGACAAGTTGTTAACACTTTAAGAAAATTCACAGACGAAGAAAAAGCATACGACGTACACTTTGACCTTCAACAAAAAAGATAATGAACTTAATGGGTATAGACGTAGGCACTACGTCGGTAAAAACGGCTATCTTTAATGAAAGCCTAAAATTATTAAAATCATCTAATATTGACTACGTTGTCCAAGCAAAAGGCGACGTAGTCGAATTTTCAAGTGAAAAATACTGGGAAATCGTTGAAAACGAACTCAAAAACCTTGATATTAAAGTTGATGCCTTAGCAATTGATACTCAATGCGAAACGCTAATTTTAACTGATGAATTTGGTAACCCTTGTAGAAATGCGATTGTTTGGCTTGATAATAGGGCTACTAAAGAGGCTGAAATTATTGAAAATCACTTTGGTAGAGAGTTAGTTTATAAAGTTACGGGTCAACCCGAAATCACGGCAACTTGGCCAGCTTGTAAACTTTTATGGGTTAAAAACAACGAGCCTGAAGTTTGGGCAAAAACTAAAAAAATCTTTTTACTTGAAGACTATTTGCTTTACAAATTAACGGGCAAATTCGTTACTGAAAAAACTTTACAATCTTCAACTATTTACTTTGATATCAACAAAGGTATTTGGTGGAAAGATATGCTTGACTTTATAGGCGTTTCAAACGAAATGTTGCCGTCTTTATACGATAGTGGCGTTTTAGTTGGCGAATATAACGGCATAAAGGTTGTAACGGGTGCTATGGACCAAGTTAGTGGAGCAATAGGCGCAGGCGTTATTAAAAAAGGTATCGTTAGCGAAATGACGGGAACTACTATGGTAATTTTTAGTCCTTGTGATAGCGTGCCTAAATATAATAAAGATAGCATAATTCCTTGCCACTATAACTATGACGGGAAGTATTGTCTTTTAGCGTGGTCGTCAACGGCAGGTATGGCTTTAAAGTGGTTTAAAAACGCACTATGCGAAGATTTTTCGTTTAAAGATTTAGACGTTTTAGCCGAAAATATACCGATAGGTAGCGACGGTTTAACCTTTTTACCATATCTTTGTGGTTCGACAATGCCAAAGTATAATCCGTCGGCAAGGGGCAGTTTTACAGGCTTAACGCCAGAACATACGCGTGGACACTTCGTTAGAAGCATAATGGAAGCAATTTCTTGCACGCTTAAAGAAAATTTAGATTATTTAGGCACGGAAGTTAGCGAAATTAGAGCAATGGGTGGTGGCGCAAACAGTAGTTTATGGTGTCAAATGAAAGCCGACTTAACTAATAAAACGCTTGTAACCCTTGAAAATAGCGAAACTGCATGTTTAGGTGGAGCAATTTTAGCAGGCGTTGGAATAGGCTTATTTAAAGACGTTGAAAGCGTTTCAAGTTTAATAAAACTTAAAAA
>JAZRCS010000081.1:0-2225 GCA_045659885.1 Christensenellaceae bacterium | reverse complement strand
AAAGCGTTAGGGTCTGAAAGCCCAACGTCTTCGGCAGAGTGAACGATAAGTCGCCTTGCTATTAAAAGTGGGTCGCAACCTGCTAAAATTAATCGTTGACTATAATATAAAGCACCGTCGCTATCACTACCCCTTAAGCATTTACAAAAGGCGCTTAAAAAATGATAGTATGAATTTTCGTCAATACTTAACGCCTTTTTTTGTATAGACTGCTCGGCGTCTTTAAGTTCAACTACGACTACTCCGTTTTGGTCGACGGGGGTAGTTAAAACGGCAAGTTCTAAAGCGTTATAAGCCGTTCTTAAATCACCGTCACTTAAAGCAGCAATATGTAAAATCGCCTCTTCACTAACTTTACAATTTATTTCGCCCAAACCTTTCTTTTTATCGTTTAACGCAACTATAAGCGCATTTTTTATATTTTCTGTTGATAGTTTTTTAAACTCGAACACACGACAACGAGATATTATTGCTGGCGTCATTGCAACGTAAGGATTTTCCGTTGTAGAACCTATAAATATTACCGTTCCATTTTCGATTGCAGGAAGCAAAGAATCTTGTTGTGTTTTATTAAAACGGTGACATTCGTCTAATAATAAATAGGTTTTTTTACCATAAATTTTTAAGTCGCTTTCGGCTTGTTCAACTGCCTTCTTAACGTCGCTAACACCACTTGTTACGGCGTTTAATTTAATAAAATTGCCACTCGTTGAATTAGCAATTATATTAGCCAAAGTAGTTTTACCCGTTCCCGGTGGGCCGTAAAAAATACAACTACCAAGTCTATCTAAGATAATTGCACGACGAAGTAAACTACCATCCCCTGCTATTTCACTTTGTCCTAAAAACTCTTTTAAAGTTAAAGGGCGCATTCTTTCGGCAAGTGGAGTTTCATATTTATTATTTTTTTTAGTTAAATCAAATAGCGTATACATATTTATTTGCCTTTTTAATATAAATTAATATGACTAATTTTTTAAAATTTTTAAGAATAAACGTAAAATCAATATTACTTTGTTTTATTTTATTGTTTTTTATGTTAGTGTTTATATCTTTCCCCGAAAAGTATTTAAAAAGTTGTTATAAGGGAATAGTTTTATGGGCACTTAACGTTTTGCCGTCGTTACTACCCTTTTTCTTTTTAACGGCTTTACTCACTAAAACTGCAAAAATTAGTAGTATTAGTCAAAGCCTATCTCCACTATCAAAATTTTTATTTAACAATAGTGGAATTTGTTTTTACCCATTTATAATGAGCGTTTTATCGGGTTACCCCGTAGGTAGTAGTATCGTAAACGAATTATACACTCAAAAACTAATAAACAAAGACCAAGCAACTAAAATTAGTGTATTAGCGTCGACTTCCGGTCCACTTTTTATCGTGGGTACGGTTGGCGTATGTATGTTTAAAAACAAACTATACGGCTTTATTATTTTAATTTCACACATACTTGCAACTATTTTTTCGGCAATTACTCTAAGAAATTATAAAAAGTCGTCTTTTCAAAACAATAGCGTAATGCCATTTAAAAAAGTAGACAATATTTTGTATGAAAGTATGTATAATTCGGTAATTTCTATTTTATTAGTGGGTGGATTTATTGCAATAAGTTACGTTTTAAGTGATATTTGTATAGACTTAAATTTACTTATGCCGTTAGAAAAATTAATTTCAATTTTATTTTCGCCCTTTAATATTGACAAAACGCAAATAAAAGGATTTTGCTACGGGCTTATCGAGTGTACGCGTGGAAGTCAATTTTTATCGACTTCAACTAATTACCCACTATCTGTAGCGTTAACGGCAAGTGTAATTTCATTTGGTGGACTTTCCATATTTTTACAATCAATAACTCACCTTAAAAAAGCCAACGTAAATTTAAAAATATTTTGTTTAGGTAAACTTTTAAGTTCCGTTTACGCCTTTATAATTTGTTATTTAATTTTTACTGTTTTTGGTTTATAATATCAATAACTTCTTGTGACAATAACTCACCTAAGTTTTGTAAATTTTTTATGTTATTTCGAACTATAGTCGAACTTATATTGCAATACTCTTGATTGCAAGGCAAGAAAATAGTAACTATATCTTTATATAATTTACTATTTACAAGGTGCATATTATTTTCATAATCGTAATCGGTGTTATTGCGAACTCCCCTTACGTTGTAAATTGCACCTTTTTGTTTCATTAAATCAACAAGCATACCTTCGTGATAACAAAC
>JAZRCS010000080.1:0-4309 GCA_045659885.1 Christensenellaceae bacterium | reverse complement strand
GAGCCGTCAATTTCTCAACTAATAACTATCGCAAATTATTTTGATGTTACTATTGACGACCTTGTTGATAGAAAATAAAGATACTTAAGGGCTTGATTTTTCAAGTCTTTTTTATTTATAAAACAAATTTTATTGTAAAATATTTAAAAAAATTCTATCTTTTCATATAAAAGTATGATATAATAACAATAAATTTTAAGAATATAATAATAAAATAAAAGGAGTGTTATTATGAATAAAACGTGGCTATATATTACGCTTGCCATTTGCGTTATAGCGATTTTTTACGTTGTTTACAATTACGTAAGTATTAAAAAGTTGAAAGAAGGCAATGAGCGTATGGTAAAAATGAGTTCAATTATTCGTGACGGCGCAGGGGTATTTCTTAAAAAAGAATTTACAACGATAGGCGTTGTCGTATTAGTAGTTGCTCTTTTACTTTCTTTATTTATTGAAAAGTTTAGTGGTCTTACCTATATATTTGGTGCGTTTATGAGTAGTGCCGTATGTATATTAGGTATGAAAAGCGCGACTTACGCTAACGTAAGAACAGCAAACACAGCAAAAGAAACTCTTTCTATCGGCAAAACTGTTAAAGTTGCCCTTAGTGGTGGTTCGATTAGTGGTATAGCCGTTCAAGCGCTTGGCTTACTTGGACTTTTAGTCATCGTATTAGTAAGTGGCGTTCAAGGTGAAAACGGCTCGGGCATAATTTCAATTCAAGCGTTATTTACTAACGCGTCTATTATGAGAATTACTGCTTATTCGCTTGGTTGTTCAACAGTTGCAATGTTCAACCGTGTAGCAGGTGGTAACTTTACAAAGGCAGCCGATATTTCTGCCGACATTTTAGGTAAAATTCGTAACGATTTACCAGAAGACGACAGTCGTGTTCCAAACGTAATCGCCGACTTTATCGGTGATAACGTTAACGATATCGCTGGTAACTGTTCAGACCTTTTAGAAAGTTTTGTTGCTACGATGACGGCGTCTATCGTTGTTTCATTTGGTATTATGTCGCAAACTGCAAACAACTTATTCGTTGCATCTTACGTATTCCCACTCGTAATAGCAGGTGGTGGTTTACTTGGTTGTATTATTGGTTTAGTTTACGCTCAAATTAAGAAAATGGGCGACGACCCTTCTAAAGAACTTAACTTAGCAACTTACATATCTGCAGGCGTTTCAATTATAACTTGTGGCGTAGCCGCTTATTTAGCGTTTGGCAAAGTAGACCTTTCAGCATACCCAGATTTAGGCTTTAAATTAGGTTGGGCATCACCTTGGGTGTGCGCTATTTTAGGTATTTTAAGTGGCGTTGCTATCGGCGCTATTACCGAATATTATACAAGCGATAAATTTAGTCCAACAAAACAAATTGCCGAATACGCTATTGAAGGCGAGGCTTTCCTTGTAACTAAAGGCGACGCTGTAGGTTCACGTTCTTGTTTATATCCTATATTAGTTATTGCAATTTCATTACTTGTATCGGGCGCGTTATGTGGTACGTACGGTATTGCAATTGCATCACTTGGTATGTTGTCTTTCGTAGGAACAACCGTTTCAATCGACGCGTTTGGACCTATTGCTGATAATGCAGGTGGTCTTGCAGAATCTTGCCACTTACCAGGCGAAGTTCGTGTTATTACTGACAAACTTGACTCAGTTGGAAATACGACGGCTGCTATCGGTAAAGGCTTTGCTATCGGCTCGGCAGCATTTGCAACAGTTTCACTTATTATCGCGTTTATAGGCAATTATGCAACAAACGGATTAACTCTTCCTACGTTTGATAGTTCAACGGCCTTAATTCCTGTTGTTGCCGGTTTAATTATAGGTGGCGCGCTTATTGAATTCTTTAGTGCAGTACTTACAGATAACACTATTAAGTCGGCAAAAGAACTTGCGCACGTTGGTGATAGACAACTTTCAGACCCTGCAATTTTAAAAGGTGAAAAAGACCCAGATTATAATGAATTAGTTAAAATTGCAACTACTTCTGCTTTAAAAAGGATGTTGTTCCCTTCGATTATCGCGTTAGTAGTTCCACTTGTTGGTGGCGCAATATTCGGCGTAAACTTCGTACTTGGTATATTACTTGGCTCAACTGTTGTTGCAATTCCAAGGGCAATCTTTATGGGCAACTCGGGTGGCGCGTTTGATAATGCTAAAAAGTATATCGAACAAGGTAAACTTTTAGGACACGGCAAAGGCACGCCTGCCCACAAAGCGGCAGTAACGGGCGACACTATCGGCGATACGAGAAAAGACGTTGTAGGCGTAGCCCTTGATATCTTTATTAAAATGATGTCAACGGTTTCAACAACTTTGTTCGTTGTAATTGCAATGCTTAGTTCACTTATAAGTTTATTCTAATCGAATAATTAGTTTAGCACTCTTTCGTTAGAAAGAGTGCTTTTTTAATTAAAAAAACTTAAACACAACTAATTTATATAACTTTGTGGCGTTGCGCCTATTTAAATTAAGTTCTTCTTTAAATTTAGTTAAAATTTTTTAATTTTTGCTTTAAAAGTACTTGCTTTATTAAGCGTTAAAATCGTGATTTTTTTAGATTAATTATGATAAAATAATAATGACGCAACTCGTCAAGTTAAGGGAGAATAATTAAAATGTTTAGAATTGAAAGTGATTCAATAGGCGAAAAGCAAATTCCTATAGACGCGTACTACGGTGTACAATCGTTACGTGCAAAAGAAAATTTTAAAATAAGTGGACGTAAAGTACACCCAGAATTTATTAAAAGCATCGTTGAAACTAAAAAAGCGTCGGCAATAGCAAATAAAGATTCGGGTGCGTTTAAAGAAGAAATAGCAAACGCTATTATTAAAGCGTGTGATTTAATACTTGAAGGTAAATTTGTTGAAAACTTTATCGTTGACGCTATTCAAGGTGGTGCAGGTACTTCGTTTAATATGAACGCTAACGAAGTAATTGCTAACGTTGCTATTGAATTGCTTGGTGGTCAAAAAGGTGATTATTCTATAGTTCACCCAAACGACCACGTTAACTGTGGTCAATCAACTAACGACGTGTATCCTTCATCAGGCAAAATTACCATTATTAAATTACTTAATAAAGCAATACTTGCCTTAGAAGATTATTACGACGCTTTAATGAAAAAGGCAAACGAGTTTAAAGACGTAATTAAAATGGGTAGAACGGAAATGCAAGATGCCGTTCCCGTAAGTTTTGGTCAAGTATTTAAAGCGTGGGCAGCACCTATTAAAAGGGACGTTAAAAGATTTAAGCAAGCAATTAAGGAACTTTCAGTTTTAAATATGGGTGGTACGGCTATCGGTACGGGCATTACTGCTGATAAAGATTATATTAAAAACGTTGTTCCCGAACTTTCAAAAGTTTGTGGTCTTGAATTTTCGCAAGCAGACGATTTAGTTGAAGCAACGCAAAACCTTGACTCTTTCGTGTTCGTTTCGGGCATAATAAAGGCTTGCGCAACTACTTTATCTAAAACGGCAAACGATATAAGACTTATGTCGTCTGGTCCAAGAACGGGTTTTAGTGAAATAATTATTCCTGCAAAACAAAACGGCTCGTCAATAATGCCAGGTAAAGTAAACCCTGTTATTCCTGAAGTTATAAGCCAAATTGCGTTTAATATAATAGGTAACGACACAACTGTTACAATGGCAGTTGAAGCAGGTCAACTTGAACTTAACGCTTTTGAGCCTATAATTTTCTACTGCTTATTCGAGTCTATTGAAACGCTTACAAACGGCGTAATAGCCTTTAAAGAATCTTGTATTGACGGAATTATCGTAAACGAAGAAATTTGTAACGAAGAAATTGAAATGAGTATTACTACCGTTACGGCGCTTTGTCCATACATAGGTTACACTAAGGCTGCAAAACTTGCAAAGAAAGCCCTTAAGGAAAGAAAGAAAATTAAAGACGTATTAATTGAAGAAAATATAATCGATCCGTCAAAAATAAACAGCATATTAGACCCACGTAAAATGATTTAAAATTTAAAAGATATAAAACCCCGTTTAAAACGGGGTTTTTGCTTTTTAATAATCTTTTCTGCCTATTAAAACGTCGATATCTTCGTTAAAATAATCGGCAATTTTACAAAGGTTAGTTAATGAAATTTCACGTTGGCATAAAAGATAACGTGATATAGTTTGTTGTGGAATATTTATCTTTTTAGCAAATTCGCTAATCGACGTATCGCCTATAAGTTGCTTTAAATTTTGCGCAAATACGCTTTTAAAATCTCTATCCATATTTATATGTTACACCAAATGGTGAAAATTATTTGACTTTACAC
>JAZRCS010000079.1:0-3929 GCA_045659885.1 Christensenellaceae bacterium | reverse complement strand
CCACAAACGGCTTGACAGCCTAAATAATTGTCTTTACAAAGTTTAAGGACTTCGTTGCCCATAAACCCACACATTCCGTTTATCAATATTTTCATAATTTACCTATTATTTAATTAAATTTTCTTTGCGCATTAAGTCGTAAAGTTTTTCAGCGTTAGCCTCTTCCATAGGCGTTAAAGGAAGTCTTAAATAATTATCACAATAACCCATTTTTGCAACTGCCGCTTTTACTGGTATAGGGTTTACTTCCGAGAATAACGCGTCGATTAAAGGAAGTAAGCGAAGTTGCATATCGCACGCTTCTTTAACTTTGCCGTCAAAATATAATTTACACATTTGGCTGGTTTCGTTTGGCATAACGTTTGATAAAACCGAAATAACGCCTTTACCACCTAAAGATAATATAGGAACGATTTGGTCGTCGTTACCCGAATAAACGTCAATTTCGTCGCCAACTAAACTACATAATTTGGCTACTTGTGAAATATTGCCACACGCTTCTTTAATAGCAACGATATTTGGGTGTTTTGCTAAAACTTTAACCGTTTCTGGCAATAAGTTACAACCCGTTCTTGATGGAACGTTATATAAAATGCAAGGCTTTGTGCTTGCATCGGCAATAGCCGTAAACGACGCTATAAGTCCTTTTTGAGTTGCTTTATTATAATAAGGCGTAACTAAAAGCATAGCGTCTGCGCCTATTTCACAAGCGTATTTTGTAAGCGAAATTGCATATTCAACGTCGTTTGAGCCCGTGCCTGCAATTACTGGAACTCTACCGTTAACCTTTTCAACGGTAAACTTCATTACTTGTTTATGTTCTTCGTCGGTTAAAGTCGAGCCTTCGCCCGTCGTTCCTACCGAAACGATTGCGTCTATACCGTTATTAATTTGAAACTCAATAAGTTCTTCAAGTTTTTTGTAGTCAACACCGTTTTGGTTAAGTGGTGTTACTAACGCAGTTGCTGCGCCTGTGAAAATGGTTTTTTTCATAATACACTCCTATACTAAATAAAAAAAGGTGGTCAAAAGCCACCCCGTCATTATCCTACACAAAAATTAGATAACAAGAATAGCTCTCCGTTAAAAACGACAACAGGATAGATGTTATCTATACTGCCAGCAAAGCAAGTGCCACCTTGCTTAACTTCGGCAACTATACCCTTTCTAACGAGTTTTGGCAACTTTTTACCGTTTTACTTATGAATAATTGCACCTCTATCTTATTTTATTATTAAATTATGCACATTGTAACACTCTTTTTAAATATTGTCAATAAAATTTCACTTAAATTGCGATTTTTGTCGTTACTTTGTAACATTTTTTTAAATATTTTTTTATTTTAATATTTACTTGCAAAAAATTTTGTGTTATAATAAAAAAAATTAATTATAATATTAAAAAGGAGAGTTTTTATGGCTAAATATAAATGTAAAGTATGTGGCGAAGTTTTCACTGCCCCAGACACGGTTACGGCTGTTTGCCCAGTATGCAAACAAAGTGGCGACAAATTAACACTTATTGAGGAGAAGAATATGAATAAATACGCAGGAACACAAACTGAAAAGAACTTACAAGCAGCATTTGCTGGCGAATCACAAGCAAGAAATAAATATACTTATTTTGCTTCAGTTGCTAAAAAAGAAGGCTTTGAACAAATTTCAGCAATTTTCTTAAAGACTGCTGATAACGAAAAAGAACATGCTAAAATGTGGTTTAAGGAACTTGGTGAACTTGGTAATACAGCTCAAAATCTTTTAGCTGCTGCCGAAGGCGAAAATTATGAATGGACAGATATGTACGCCGAATTTGCTAAAACTGCTGATAAAGAAGGTTTTCATGAACTTGCTGAAAAGTTCCGTTTGGTTGCAGCGATTGAAAAAACACACGAAGAAAGATATCGCGCATTATTAAACAACGTTGAAACTGCAAAAGTTTTTGAAAAATCAGAAGTTAAGGTTTGGGAATGTAGAAATTGTGGACATATTGTTGTTGGTACTAAGGCGCCTGAACTTTGCCCAACTTGTGCTCACCCACAAAGTTATTTTGAACTTCGTGAAGAAAATTATTAAAAACGATTATAAATTCCCTGAAATATGGGAATTTATTTTTTTAAGGAAAAAATTATGGAAATTAAAGTTACTAAATCAAATTTTGAACAAGAAGTATTAAAAAACGAGTTGCCCGTTTTAGTGGATTTTTGGGCGTCGTGGTGTTATCCTTGCAGAATGCTTGGACAAGAATTAGAAGAAATTGAAAAACAGTTAGACGGCAAAATGGTCGTTGCTAAAGTTAACGTTGACGAAGAAAACGAACTTGCTTACGCTTTTAAAGTTTCAAGTATTCCTATGGTCGTTTTGTTTAAAAATGGACAAGTGGTTAATCAATTTATAGGTTATAAACCTAAAGACGAAATTTTAAAAGAAATTGCGCCTTTTATTGACTAAAACTTAATAAAAACCATAAATATTGTGTCTAAAATTATATTTGGCACAATATTTTCAATTGCAAATATTTTATAAAAAATTTGTTTGACATTTTAATTAGTATTATATATAATATATTTGCTCATTATAAATGGGTGGTTTTTCTTGTAAAAAACCTATACCTTGAATACAAGGTCAACTGTATTCCATTATGTCCAGGAGGTAAAAAATATGAGAAAGTACGAAATGCTTTATATCCTTTCTACAAAGTTATCTGAAGAAGAAAGAGATGCTATTATCGCTAAATTCGAAAGCGTTGTTGCATCAAATGGTAAAGTTGAAGTAGTTGACAAATGGGGTGTTAAAAAACTTGCATACCCTATCAATTATGAAACTGAAGGATACTACGTTCTTATGTCTTTTGAAAGTGACGTTAACTTAATTGCTGAACTTAAAAGAGTTGCAGGCATTACTAACGGCATTTTAAGAAGATTAATTACAAAAGCGTAAAAGGAGAGAGATTATGAATAAAGTTTATTTAATTGGAAATTTAACTCGTGACCCTGAACTTTCTGAAACTTCAAGTGGAATTGCTTTTTGCCGTTTTGCTTTAGCAGTAAACAGAACTTACGCAAATAGCGAAGGTAATAGAGAGGCTGATTATTTTAACGTAATCGTATGGCGTACTCTTGCCGAAAACTGTGGTAAATTCTTAAAGAAAGGTAGCAAGGTTGCAGTAGTTGGTAGTTTACAAAACCGTTCTTATGAAGATAAAGACGGTATTAAAAGAAACGTTACCGACATCGTTGCAAGCGAAGTTGAATTTTTAACTACGAATAGGGGGGACGAAGACGTTCCTGCCGAAGTAAAACCAGGTAAACAAGCTACTCTCACCGAAGTTGACGATAGCGATTTACCATTTTAATTAAAGGAGATAATTATGGAAGAAAAAACTGTTCAAGTTAAAAAACCTATTAGAAAAGCACCAAGAAAAAAGGTTTGTATTTTCTGTGTAGATAAAACTGAAAAAATTGATTACAAGGACGTTGCTAAACTTAAAAAGTTTGTAACTGAAAAAGGTAAAATCCTTCCAAGAAGAATGACGGGCGTTTGCGCACAACACCAAAGAATGCTTGCTAGCGCAATTAAAAGAGCAAGAATTGCCGACCTTCTTCCTTTCAAAGGTGAATAATTTGTAATTAAAAACGCTTTGCTAAGTACGGCAAAGCGTTTTTTGTTTACACAATCATAAATTTATGCTACACTAATATCAATAAGGAGTTTGTTATGGCGTATATAAAAGATTATCAATCGGGACAAATTTTATTAACTATTGAAAACGAATACATTAAAGAATTTCCATCGGGAAGATTTCGCTATAGAATAAACGGCGATAAAGTTGCCGACTATCCATCAGGTAGATACGTTTATGATATCGGCAATAATTACGTTAAAGAATTTCCATCGGGAAGATATTTACTTTCTATTAGTAACGGGCAAGTA
>JAZRCS010000078.1:0-4076 GCA_045659885.1 Christensenellaceae bacterium | reverse complement strand
CAAAATAACGCTCTTCGTTATAAAGAAGTAAAAGGTAAAGAAATTAACGTAAACGCTATACGCGTTGAGTGGCAAGAACAACGTTTTGATTTAAAAATTTCTTATTCAAAACAAAGCAGGTCTGATATATCAAGCGAGTTGGTTACAGAACTTAACGAGTACATTACGTGGTGTATTGAATACGTTAATTCGGGTGAATCTATTTGGACTTCACTTAGAGACGACCGTATTAAATATGATGAAGCAAGGCAAGACGCCGTTAGTTCGTCAACGGGCAAAGCAAGTACGATGGCTACGTCGTTTTTAGTAGGTATAGCGTTAGCAGTAGTATTCTTAATTATTAGATTTTACGTTGACGATACTATCAACGATAAAGAAGTTGTTGAAGAAATCGTTGATGCACCTGTTATTGCATCAATTTCAATAAGCGCAAACTTTAATAGGGAAGGGGGACAAAATAATGAAGTTTAATATCTTCTCTAAACGTAAAAGAAAAAGTATGACTGAAAGAATTAACGATATCCCTGCTATTATCGTAGGGGATACTGCTGGTTCGAATAATTCAAGTTATAACAGATTAAAAGATAATATTATTTATTATATCGACGAAGGTAAGCGTAAAGTATTCCAAATTGAATCGTCTATTGCCGGCGAAGGTAAATCAACTATCGTTGCTAACTTAGCCGTTGCCCTTGCTAAAAACGACAAAAAGGTAGTTGTCGTTGACCTTGATTTTAGAAGCCCAAAAATGCACAAGTGTTTTAGGGTTATCAACACTAACGGTATAGCAGAATATATGCTTGGCGAAACGGATACGGATAAATTAATTAAAAAATCTGCTTACGGTGTAGACGTTGTTAATAGGGGTAAATCTGCGCATAACGCGTCAATTATATTCACGTCTGAAAAGTTTAAAAACTTAATATTAAAATTACGTGAAGAATATGACGTAGTATTATTCGACTGCCCACCTGTTTTACAAGTTTCAGAATATATGCATATAGCAAAACACTCTGACGCAGTAATAATGGTTGTATCGGCAGGTATAGTTCGTAAATCGCAATTAACTGAAGCCGTTAAAATGCTTAAGTTAAACGATATTGAAATTTTTGGTACTGTTATGACGTACGAAAATGAAAGACAATCACCATCGTATAATGCATATGCTTATTATGGCAAAAACTATGGTAATTATGGGCAGGAGAAATAATTAATGATAGATATTCACACTCATATTTTGCCATTTATCGACGATGGAAGCGATTCGGTAGAAAAGTCGATTGAAATGTTAAAAAATCAAAAACTTTTAGGCGTAACCGACGTATTTTTAACACCACATTATCGAACGGGCGAATATGAATATAACAAACAAACAGTCGTTGATAAATACAATGATTTTTTACAAAAACTTGAAGGTGTTGAAGGTTTACCTAACCTTCATTTAGGACAAGAAAGTTTTTGTGACGAAGGTATATACACACGTTTAGAAAATAAAGACGTTGTTTGCTTAGGCGATAGTAAAACCGTTTTATTAGAGTTTAATTATAAAACGGATACCGATATTGCCGATTACGTTTATAATTGTAGCGTATTAGGTTATTTTCCTATAGTTGCGCACGTTGAAAGATATAGGTACATTGATAAATATATGATAATAGAAATCAAGCAAAATGGTGGACTTATTCAAGTAAACGCGTCTGCAGTTGTCGGTCGTATGGGCAAGCAAGTGCAACATTTCGTTTTAAAATTAATTAAAGAAGGTTTAGTAGATTTTATAGCAAGCGACTTACATCAAGATACAGAAAATTACTTAAAAGACGCCTACGAATTTATAAAGAAAAAGTTTAAAAGTAAAGTGGCTGACGCCTTATTTATAGAAAACGCAAAAAAATATATTTTAGATTAAAAGTAAAGCAAAAATTGCTTTACTTTTTTTATACTCTTTTTCATATAAACAAATTTATTTGCATATTTTTAAAATATGTATAAGGTAAAAAAAATTATAATAAGTATAACTTGTATAATCTTAGTCGTTACGTCATTATTTTTATTAAACGAAAATAGTTCTTATATAATTTATCCTAAAAAAGAATACAGCCAAGTATTAACTATATGGCAAATAGATACTTTTTCTGGTGGTAAAGGTTCAAGAACGTCTTTTTTAAGGCAAGTTGCTAACAATTTTTCAAAAAAACACCCCGAAATATTATTCGTTGTCACTGCTCATACGGTAGAAAGCGCAACTAATAGTATAAACGAGGGTAAAACACCCGATTTAATTTCGTATGGGGCAAGTGGTTTTACTTTTATTGAAAAATTTGTAAAATTAAAAAATTACGACGTAATTGACGGAGATTACAATAATAAAAATAGATATGCAGTTAGTTGGTGTAAAGGTGGTTATTTTGCTATAAAAAAAGGTAACGGAGAAAGACAAATAATTCAAGACGTCGATGGTGGGAATATATTTTTAGCCTTATTAAATCAAGAAACTAAATTAAATAATTTTGAAATATATAATGAAGAATACGCTTATTCTTTATTTTTACGTACTCAAAATGCAACCTTATACGGTAATCAACGTAATATCGTAAGACTGCAAAACGCTAACGTTGAATTTGAAAGTGCGCCTATAATTTCTTTTAACGATATGTTTCAATATATATCTATAATGAGTAGCGACGGGCAAAATATAGCCTACGCTAACACTTTTATTGATTATCTCTTAAGTGACGAAACTCAAAAAAAGTTAGTAGATATTTCAATGTTTTCAACTAAAAACGTTAAGTTGTATAACGATAACAAGCATTACAGTTTATTTGAAAACTCAAGCGTAAATTATACTATAGCGCCATTTTTAGAAAAAGAAACATTAGAAAGTGTAAAAAGACGCAGTAAGCAGAGTTTTTTAGCGCAAGAATACGATAATGACTTAGTAAATTATCTTAAATAGTTGTAAAAATTCAAAAATAGATTTATAATAAGGAGAGGAGTAATGACTATTACTGAAAAAAATTTAGTTTTACAAATGCTTGATAATATTGAATATTATGAAAATTACTCTTTAAAAAATTTAAACAGATACAAAACGGGTGGGAACGCCCCTTTCGTTGTATTTCCAAATAACGTAAACGACCTTAAAAAATTAGTTAACTTATTAATAGAAAATAATATTAATTATTTTGTGTTAGGACTTGGCAGTAACGTTTTAATTAGTGACAACGGTTTTGACGGAGTTATAATCGTAACTAAGCGTTTAAATAAAATTAATATAAAAAGCAACTTGCTAATTTGTGAAAGTGGCGCTAAATTAATCGACGCTATAAACGAAGCAACCTTAAACAGTTTAGGTGGATTAGAATTTGCAATCGGTATTCCTTCAAGCGTAGGTGGTTCGGTTGCTATGAATAGTGGTTGCTACAATAAAACGATAGCCGATAGGGTAAGTTACGTAGTAACTAATAAGGGGACTTACAATAAACAAAACTGTCAATTTTCTTACAGAAAAAGTAGATTTTTAAATAACGAAGTTATATTAGAAGTTTGTTTTTCGCTTATTCCCGACGAACTTGATAATATTGAAGAAAAATTAAATCAATATAAAACGTTTAGAAAAAATCCAAAAGGAAGGAATTGTGGTTCAGTTTTTAAAAACGACGGTTTTTTTGCAGGTAAAATTATTGACGAGTGCAATTTAAAAGGTTATAGCGTAGGTAATGCGTCGATATCAAATGAACACGCAAATTTTATAATAGCAAAAGATAATTGCTCATCAAGTGATATTTATAATTTAATTAAATACGTTAAAGAAAAAGTATATAAAGAAAAACAAATAGAATTACACGAAGAAATAGTGTATTTAGGGGAATTTTAATGAAATTAACGGCAGACTATCATACTCATACCAAATTTAGTCACGGCAAGGGCACGATACTTGAAAATGCTACGTCGGCAAAAGAAATAGGCTTAAAAACTATTGCTATTACCGACCACGGTTTTTCGCACCCTGCTTTTGGCTTAAGAAGGTGGAAAATACCTAAAATGATTGAGTTATGTCGTCAAGCAAGCATAGAAAC
>JAZRCS010000077.1:0-4553 GCA_045659885.1 Christensenellaceae bacterium | reverse complement strand
TTGATAAAAATAAGGTTGAAAGACGTTTTACCTTTAAAGATATTAAGCGCGCGTCTAACCAAGTTGCAAACTATTTTACGTCACTTGGGATTAAGCGTGGCGATAAAGTAATGCTCGTCCTTAAACGTCATTATCAATTTTGGTTTTGTATGGTAGCCCTCCACAAAATAGGGGCAGTAGCAATACCAGCAACAAATCAACTAAAAGAACACGATTTTGAATACAGATATAATGCGGCAGGTGTAAAAGCAATCGTTTGTACTGCCGACGGCGACACTTACACTTATGCTGAAAGCGCTGCTAAAAAATGCCCACAAGTAGAAAAACTTATAATGGTAGGAGGCGCAAAAGAAGGCTGGCTTGACTTTGATAAAGAATATCCTTACTTTACAAGAAAGTACGTTCGTCCAAGCGATTGTTCTTGTGGCGACGAAACTGCGCTTATGTTCTTTACGTCGGGTACAACGGGTAATCCAAAAATGGCTGCTCACAAGCATACTTACGCTTTAGGACACTACGTAACGGCAAAATATTGGCATTGTTGCGAACGTGACGGACTTCACCTTACAATTTCAGACACGGGTTGGGGAAAATCACTTTGGGGTAAATTATACGGACAATGGCTTTGTGAAGGAGCAGTATTCGTTTACGACTTTGATAAATTCGACGAAAACGACCTTCTTCCTATGTTCGCTAAATACAATATTACTACTTTCTGTGCTCCACCAACAATGCTTAGAATGTTAATTCGTGGCGATTTATCTAAATATGATTTATCGTCAATCCACCATATGACTACGGCTGGCGAGGCATTAAATCCTGAAGTTCACTATAAATTTAAAGAGGCTACAGGCTTAGATATTATGGAAGGTTACGGTCAAACAGAAACTACGCTTGCAATCGCTAACCTTTATGGAACAACTCCAAAAATTGGTGCTATGGGTAAAGCAAATCCACAATACGACGTTGACGTAGTCGACGCTGACGGCAACAGTCTTCCTGCAGGTGAAGTTGGTGAAATAGTTATTCGCACAGAAAAAAGCACACCTTGTGGTCTTTATAAAGAATATTACCGTGATAGCGAAAAAACTAACGACGCTTGGCACGACGGATTATATCACACAGGCGATACTGCTTGGCGTGACGAAGACGGATATTTTTGGTACGTTGGTCGTGTTGACGACGTTATTAAGTCGTCGGGTTACCGTATCGGTCCATTTGAAATCGAAAGCGTTATTATGGAACTTCCTTACGTATTAGAATGTGGCGTTTCAGCCGTTCCCGACGAAGTTCGTGGACAAGTTGTTAAAGCAAGTATCGTTTTAACAAAAGGTACTGTTCCTACCGAAGAATTAAAGAAAGAAATTCAAAAATACGTAAAAGACCATACTGCTCCATACAAATATCCAAGAGTAGTTGTGTTTAGAGATGAGTTGCCAAAGGCTATAAGTGGAAAAATTCAAAGAAACAAACTTTAAACGCTTATTAGCGTCACAATACTGCGTTACTACTTCGGCTCAACACTTCAATGACCAACAAGGTCTATTTCACCGTTTCGCCGTAGTGTGCCTTGTCTTGCTTGCTACTAAACGTTTAAAACCGTACTATATATAGGCTTTATAAAAGCAATCGCAATACTGCGTTACTGCTTTAACTTTTGACTTCGACAACCAAAAGGGTTAGTCTCACCCAAAAGTTTGCGTGAGCCTTGAACTGCTTGTTTCTAATTTTTTAAAAAAGTGCTATATATAAACTTGCTAAAATTAAAAACACACAAAAAAGTTGCTATATATAAATAGCTTTATATAAAATAACCTTTAAAATTAAAAAATATTAAAATTTGTTTGACTTATTTTGACGAGTATGTTAAAATTCTTGTATTAAAGGCGATGAGAAAGAGTTTTACGAAATAGTTTTTTAGAGAGGCGGTGTTTGGTGCAAACCGTTAAACGAAGTTCGCTAATTGTAGCTTTTGAGCCGAAGGGAAGAAATTATATTAAAGTAGACCCCTTCCGTGATTACTGCGTTAACGTATACGGGTTGTTAGACCCTGAGTGGTAGAGTTTTCTACAATTTGAGTGGTACCGCGGGTATTTGTTTATTCAAGCTCGTCTCAAAGATTTATTCTTTGGAGCGGGCTTTTTTCGTTCCAAAAAACAGGAGATGAACATGGCTAACGTTATTGATATTGATGCTAAAATCAAAGAGATGGCAGGTAGAATTAAGGCTTTAAGGGAAATTGAAGGCTTAACTACTTATGAAATGGCTAAAAAAACCGACGTAACAGAAGAAGAATATATAAAATGTGAACAAGGTTTATTAGACTTAAACTTTGCTTTCATTTATAGATGTGCTCTTGCTTTTAACGTCGACGTAACCGATATTATCGAAGGTAGAAGTCCTACGTTAAAGTCGTATACTTTAACAAGAAGTGGTAAAGGTCAAAAAATCGAACAAGCGCACGGTATGACGTATTATAACTTAGCACCTGCTTTCAAAAGCAGAATTGCCGAGCCGTTGTACGTTTGTAGCGAATATAGTGAAGAGGCGCAATCTAAACCTATCGAATTAACTACTCACGTAGGGCAAGAATGCGACATCGTTTTAAAAGGCAGTTTAAAAATTAAAATAGGCGACCACGAAGAAATTTTGCACGCTGGCGATAGCATTTATTACGACAGTTCAACTCCACACGGTATGATAGCCGTTAACGGTGAAGATTGTATTTTTTACGCAATCGTATTAAACCCAACTAACGAAAGTTCTACTAAGGCAATTACCGGCGTTGACGCATCAAGTCAAGTTAAAAATCTTGAAATTGATAATAAAAAGCGTGTTTACAATAAGTTTATTGACGTTCAAACGGACGAAAACGGTACGCCTACTAAGATAAACTTTAAAAACGTTGAAAAGTTTAACTTTGCTTTTGACGTTGTTGACGAACTTGCTAAAAAATCACCAGACAAACTTGCTCTTTTACACGTTGATAGAAACAGCGTTGAAAGAAGATTTACTTTTGAAGATATTAAAAAATATTCTAACCGTTCGGCAAACTATTTTGCATCACTTGGCATTAAAAAAGGCGATAAAGTTTTATTATGCTTAGGTAGAGATTATGAATTTTGGTTTGCAATACTCGGTTTACATAAAATAGGCGCAGTTGCAATTCCTGCAATGAACCAACTTTTAGACAAAGACTTTGAATATAGATTTAAGTCGGCAGACGTAAAAGCCGTTATTTGCACGGCTAAAGGTGGCGCGTCTACACAAGTTGATTTAGCAAGTGTAAAATGTCCTAATTTAGAGCATAAAATACTTGTGGGTGGAACTAAAGAAGGTTGGCGAAATTTCAACGAAGAGTTCGAGCGTTTTAGCACTCATTATAAAAGAACCGAAGAAAGTGCAGGTGGCGACGATAGTATGCTTATGTTCTTTACTTCTGGTACGACGGGCTATCCAAAAATTGCCGAACACAGTTTCAAATACGTTTTAGGGCATTTCCATACTGCAAAATACTGGCACCAAGTAGACCCAGACGGTTTACACTTTACTATTTCCGATACCGGTTGGGCAAAAGCGCTTTGGGGTAAACTTTACGGTCAATGGCTTTGCGAAGGCGCGTTATTTGTATGTGATTTTGAAAGATTTAACTCAAGCGATATTTTATCTGTATTTAAAAAATACGGCGTAACGACTTTCTGCGCTCCACCAACAATGCTTAGAATGCTTGTTAAAGAAGATTTATCTAAATACGATTTATCTTCAATTAAACACATAACTACTGCAGGCGAGGCTTTAAATTTTGAGGTTTATAGACAGTTTAAAGAGGCAACCGGACTTTCTGTCGAAGAAGGTTTTGGTCAAACGGAAACTACACTCGTAATAGGTAATTTAAGGGGAGCAAAAACAAAAGCAGGTTCAATGGGTAAAGCCGTACCTGTATACGATATCAACTTATTAGATAGCGATGGCAATATAGTTCCAAACGGTCAAACGGGCGAAATTTGTATAAAAACAAGTGAACAAATTCCTTGTGGGTTATTCAAAGGCTACTACAAAGACAACGATAAAACTAACGAGGCTTGGCACGACGGTTATTATCACACGGGTGACTTAGCGTGGAAGGACGAAGACGGATTTTACTGGTACGTAGGTAGAGCAGACGACGTTATTAAGTCATCAGGTTACCGTATAGGGCCGTTTGAAATTGAAAGCGTTATTATGGAACTTCCTTACGTATTAGAATGTGGTGTTTCTTCTGCGCCAGACGAAGTTCGTGGACAAGTTGTAAAAGCAAGTATCGTTTTAACTAAAGGTACTATACCTACCGAAGAATTAAAGAAAGAAATTCAAGAATACGTTAAAAAACGTACAGCACCTTACAAGTATCCAAGAATAGTAGTGTTTAAAGAG
The DNA here is from genome assembly GCA_045659885.1 of Christensenellaceae bacterium. Lineage (GTDB taxonomy): Bacteria > Bacillota > Clostridia > Christensenellales > Borkfalkiaceae > HGM11412. Next base: position 140 of record JAZRCS010000077.1, on the reverse strand, counting down.
CAATTGCCAAAGACTATAAGTGGTAAAATCCAAAGAAACAAACTATAAACTTCGTTGGGCGTCGTTAACTGCCACTAATCCACGATTACAATGACCAACAAGGTCTATTGTATCCGTGTCTTAGTGTCGAGCCTAGCCCA